>JABUSI010000076.1 GCA_021442745.1 Erysipelotrichaceae bacterium
TTACAGGAAATCTGGAAGAACTGAAAGAAATTGCTGATATGAGTTTTGATCCGAACCGGTTTCGGGAAAACATGGAAGCCGGATACAGTTATCCGAATTCCTACGGATATCTTGCCAAAGCCTACGGCCCAAACGATATTTTAGGCATCGCGTATCTGCAGGCAATCAAAAACACATCCATTCAGCCGCATTGTATTCGACGTACAAATGTATTTCACGGAAGTGAATTAAGTAATAACTGCAGCGCAAAAGCCATTCGTCTTGCCCTTAAAAACGGTCAGGATGTAACGGTTGCAACACCGATGGCTCCTCTGCTTACGCCGGTGGATTGGGAAGACTATTATCCGTATCTCCGAACATTACTTCTGACTCTGCCGAAAAGCTACCTGCAATCCGTTTTACTTGTATCCGAAGGAATAGAGACGCACTTAATCAAACAGGCAAAACAATCCGAAACGGCAGAAGAATTTTTCCGGAATGCCATTGTCCGGCGTTATACAAAAGCCCGGATTCAACGTACGTGTCTTCACATTATGGCACACACCCCAGCCACACTGAAACCGAATGCAAGCGACATAAACTTTGTACGAATTCTTGCCCATAACCTGATAGGTCAGCAGTATCTGAAAACATTACGGAAAAAGGAAGGCCTTATAATTGCCAGCAAGTTCATGCAAATCCCCGAACGATACCGGGAAGCCGAATACCGGGCAACCGTCTGTTATTCACAGGGATTTGACAACGAAAAACGCTTTGCGATGATTCAGAAAGAAATCTATGGTCAGTATCAATAAAAAAATCGCCGGAGACAAATGTCCGGCGATTTCTATTTATGCTAATTCTTCTGCGTTGTCAACGTTATGATAGATTTCCTGAACGTCATCTACTTCATCCAGCAAATTCAGCAAACGGCTGAATAATGTCTTGCCTTCATCCGTTGTCAGTGTTACGTAATCCTGAGGCATCATACGGGTTTCCAGTATCGTATATTCGGTTTCGCCGTACAATTCGTCAATGGCGTCTTTCGCCTTGTACAAGTCTGCAAAATCGGTATATACCGTAATGGCACCGTCTTCGCATTCCAGTTCCTTCACGTCAACATCTGCCATAATCAAAGCGTCCAGAACAGCTTCTTCCTGATCGGCATCCTTATCAAAACTCAGAATTCCAAGGTTATCATACTGGAATGATACGGAACCCTTGACGCCCAAGGTACAGTGAGCCTTGTTGAAACAACCGCGGATTTCAGAAAATGCACGGTTTACGTTATCGGTCAGAACCTGAATAACGATGGTAGAACCTTCCGGTCCGAATCCTTCGTACATATTTTCAATGTAAGATTCACCGGTTCCGCCTTTTGCCTTTTCAATATTACGCTTGATGACATCTGCAGGAACCTGAGCTGCCTTTGCCTTATCGATGATATGTTTCAAAGTCAGGTTCATCGCTGGATCAGGCACACCATTCTTCGCTGCAATATAAATTTCTTTACCGAATTTTGAATAGATCTTTGTTTTTTTAGCTGCCGTCTTTGCCATTGACGCAGCACGCACTTCATGTGCACGTCCCATAAATTTTCACCTTCCTATTTTTCAACTCATCCATTATACAGGATTTATTAAGCGTTGACAATTGTATTTTAACCTCTCAATTGTGCATTAAAATCCTTTACCAGGCTATCCATGACCTTTTTCTGACATGGTGCCAGATCATTATCCGTCAATGTCTTTTCTTCAGACTGGTAAGTCATACTGATTGCGATGGACTTATGCCCCTCTTCAATGCCTTTACCACGGTAAATATCGAATACTTCCACATCTTTCATCAGTTTTCCGCCGGCCTTGCGAACACAAGCCAGTAAATCGCCTACCATAACGTCTTCCTTCACTACAACAGCCAGGTCGTAAGACACAGACGGGAATTTGCAGATCGGAACAAACTTAATCTTTGATGGTTTTGCGTCATATACAAGATTCAGATTCAATTCACCGATTACACATGGTTCAATATCGTATTGTTTTTCTTTCTTCGGATGAATGCGACCGAAAATACCAATCAGATCCTTACCCAGATACACTTCGGCACTCTGACCCGGATGGAATGTCTCGGTATCGGTTGTGTTTACCTTGAAAGACACTCTCTTTTCATCAAAGCCCAGCTGTTCCAAAACAGCCGTAATCCTTCCTTTCATGACATAGAAGTCGCCTGCCATTGTCATTTTCTGCCACTTGGACTGAACAATCGTATTCGAAATTGCCAGGGACAGCCGTTCCTGCTGGTTTCCGTTTTTATCATATACGTTCGCAATTTCATACAATCCGTAGTTTTCATTGGAATGTGCCTGATTATACGCGATGGTATCCAGCATACTCGGTGTCAGACTGTTCCGGTAATAACGACGTTCATCCGAAATCGGATTGGACAATTCGATACAACCGTCAGCAGGCATAACCGCTTCGGAAATATGACGCGGGCTGACTAATGAATACGTAACAACTTCCGTCATTCCCATACCATGAAGTAATGTTTTGATTTTTCTTCTCTTATAACCGTTTTCAGACAACTGACCTTCCGTAGTCGGCATCTTCGGTAACGTGCTGACGATGTTTTCAAAGCCTAAAATCTGGATAATTTCTTCAATCAGGTTTTCAGCGATTTCGATATCGGTCCGGTACGATGGAATCGTACAGGTTATGGTTTCTCCGTTTACTTCCGGATGGAAATCCAAGCGAGCCAGAGGGTCGGTTGCAGCAACGATATCGAAATCGGTTCCTAACAACGCGTTAATGTGGCTGAGAGTAACGGATACTTTCTTCTTTTCATCATGGATGGTTCCGCATACAACGGTTTCTTCGATACCGGATGCATCGGCATATTCCATCAGTAATTGTACGGAACGGGCAACTGCCTTGACACCTGCCAAAGGTTCTACACCTTTGGTAAAGTGCATTGCCGCTTCGGTCATACAATTCAGACGACGAGAAGAATTACGGATGGATACGTGGTTAAACTGTGCAGCTTCAATGATGATACCTTTTGTTTCTTCATCAATCTTACTGTCGTCTCCACCCATGATTCCCGCAATACCAATGGCTTTTCCACCGGTTGTAATCATAATGTCTTCCGGTTCAATCTCATAACCGATTCCGTCCAATGCCGTATATGTTTCTTTCAAGCCGTCAACAACGGTAATTTCACGAGCCGGTATTTTAGCCAGGTCGTAGAAATGCAACGGCTGGCCGGTTTCCAGCATTACCAGGTTGGAAATATCAACCACATTGTTGATGGATTTTACTCCGGCACCTTGCAGAGCATCTTTGATCCATTTCGGAGATTCCTTGATGGTTACGTGATTAATAATTTTTCCTAAAAATAACGGACACTTTTCCGTATGGGATTGTACTGTTAACGTCGGTTTTTCTTCCTTTACTTCTTTTGAATAGTCCGGTAAGGTTACCGTACGGTTCAAAACAGCTCCGACTTGTTTCGCCATTGCCCACATTGCCAGACAGTCGTTACGGTTCGGTGTCAGACCAACATCCAGAATCGTATCATCCAATGACAAATATGCCAGTACGTCTTTGCTTCCGACAGGAGCATCCGACGGCAATACTTCAATACCGGACAGTTGTGCTTCCGTCAATTGTTTCTTATCCACTCCCAATTCGGACAAACTGCAGATCATACCGTCAGATTTTTCCCCACGGATAGCACCGGCTTTGATTTCACCGCCATGCAATTTGCAACCCGGCAACGCAACAATGACGTTCTGCCCTTCAGCAACGTTCGGAGCACCGCAGACAATTTGTCTGACATCGGTTCCGACGTTAACCTGACATACGTGAAGATGGTCACTGTTCGGATGTGCTACGCAGCTATCCACATGTCCTATACAAAGATTCGTTCCGTATGCCATCGTTTCCATACCTTCAACTTCCAGTCCGGCATGTGTAATGCGGTCTGCCAGTTCTTCAGGAGAA
>JABUSI010000062.1 GCA_021442745.1 Erysipelotrichaceae bacterium
TTTTTTTATGAAAAACAGGAAGACAAATTGTCTTCCTGTCAGTCTAATTCAAAGGCTCCGGTATATAACTGATAATACGTACCCTTGTTTTCAATTAATTCATTATGTGTTCCGCGTTCGATGACTTTACCGTGATCCAATACAATAATCGCATCAGAGTTGCGTACGGTACTTAACCGGTGTGCAATCACAAATACTGTTCTGCCATGCATCAGTTTATCCATGCCATCCTGTACCAGTGCTTCGGTGCGGGTATCAATGGAACTGGTTGCTTCGTCCAGAATCATTACCGGTGTATTAGCGACGGCTGCCCTTGCAATTGACAAAAGTTGTCTTTGACCCTGTGATAAGGATGCACCGTTACCGGTTAACATCGTATCGTATCCTTCCGGCAATCGTGTAATAAAATCATGCGCATTTGCCAGTTTTGCCGCTTCGATGCATTCTTCGTCCGTAGCATCCAGCCGGCCGTACCGGATATTATCCATAACCGTTCCGGTGAATAAATTGACATCCTGTAATACCAGTCCCAGAGACCGGCGTAAATCCGGCTTCTTGATCTTGTTGATGTTGATACCGTCAAAACGAATCTTTCCGTCCGGAATGTCATAGAACCGGTTAATCAGATTGGTAATGGTCGTTTTACCGGCTCCGGTTGCCCCGACAAACGCAAACTTCTGTCCTTCCTTGGCATGCAAGGTGACGTCTTCCAATACCAGTTTTTCCGGTACATAAGCGAAATCCACGTTAACAAGTTCGATATCTCCACGCAATTCGGTATACGTAATGGTACCTTCTGCCTTATGCGGGTGTTTCCATGCCCATATGTTCGAATGGTCTTTTGTCTCGGTCAGGTTACCGTTTTCATCTTTGTACACATTGACCAGCTGTACGTATCCGTCATCCTCTTCCGACGGTTCATCAATCAGATCGAATACCCGTCCGGCACCGGCCAGCCCCATCGCAATCATCGTAATCTGCTGGGAAATCTGACCGACCATATTGGAACTCTGACGGAACATACCTAAGTACGTAACGACAATTCCCAGGGTCAGCGGTTCCACACCGCGCAGACACAGATTCGGAACATGTAAAAAATACAGGCATCCGCCAACCAGTGCGATGATAACGTAGAAAATATTACCGACATTATTGGTAATCGGCCCCAGAACGTTACCGTTCTTGTTCGCTTCACACGTATCATGGAACAACCGGTTGTTCAGTTCATCAAATTCAGCCTTTGCGTTTTCTTCGTGCGTAAAGACTTTGACAACTTTCAGACCGCTCATCATTTCTTCGATGAATCCTTCTTCTTTTGCCAGTGATTTCTGTTGCGCCACCATATACTTCGCACTTCTTCCGCCAAAGAAACCGACGGTTTTCGTAATAATGAAAATAGCAACCGCAACCAACAACGTCAGCCAGATACTGTAATACATCATAACGGCTGCCAATGACACAATGGAAATTGCCGAAGTTACCAATGACGGTAACGTCTGTCCGATCATCTGCCGGATGGCATCCGTATCATTGGTATACGTACTCATAATATCCCCGTGAGCATGTGTATCAAAATATTTAATCGGTAAGGTCTGCATATGGTCAAACATATCGTCACGCATCGCTTTTAACGTACCTTGCGATACCACAGCCATCAGTCTTCCGTGTACAAAACTGCATACAATACCTACCGCATAAATAACAGCAAGCATTCCCAGTACTTCCAGCACGTGTCCGACTACGGAATCCCATCCGCTTTCCAGACCCGGTGTGATACATTCGTCAATCAGTTTCTTCATAAATACACTCATGGAAACGGAGGATATGGATGACAACAGAAGACATACAAACACAATCGCCAGTTCTTTTCCGAAATGTTCCAGCAAATACTGTGCCGTACGTTTCAGAACACCTTTTTTTACTTTCGGACGCGGTCCGAGGTTTTTTCTTGGTGGCATCTTCTAAGCCTCCTTTCCTTTGGTCTGAGCATGGTAGATTTCGGCATAGATACCGTTAAGGGCAATCAGTTCTTCACTGGTTCCCTGTTCTGCAATCTTACCGCCGTCCAGTACCAGAATCCGGTCGGCATCTTCTACCGACGCTACTCTCTGGGCAATGATGATTTTCGTCGTACCCGGAATCATATTCTTGAAAGAATGACGAATCATCGCATCTGTTCTTGTATCTACCGCACTGGTAGAATCATCCAGAATCAACACTTTTGGTTTCTTCAGAAGCGCTCTGGCAATACACAACCGTTGTTTCTGCCCACCGGAAACGTTTGTTCCGCCCTGTTCAATATAGGTCTGATAACCGTCAGGGAACGATTGAATAAAATCATCGGCACAAGCCGCTACACAAGCTTCCCGGATTTCTTCTTCCGATGCTTTCTCATTACCCCAGCGCATATTCTCAATAATGGTTCCGGAGAACAGAATATTCTTCTGTAATACAACAGCCACGGCGTCACGCAACGATTTCAGGTTATAATCCCTGACGTTTACCCCGCCGACGGAGACCGTCCCTTCCGTTGTATCATACAAACGGGAAATCAACTGAATCAGCGTACTCTTTGAGGAACCGGTACCACCGATAATCCCAATCGTTTCTCCGCTTTTGATGTGCAAATCAATGTCTTCCAGTGCATTCCGTTTCGCCGTTTTGGAATAACGGAACGACACGTGGTCAAAATCCACACTGCCATCTGCAATGGTTTTCAGACCGTCTTCGTTCAGATCCAGCGTCGGTTCGTATTTCAACACTTCAACAATACGGTTACCGGCTTCCCGGGACAGTGTAATGACAACGAAAATCAAACTGAGCATATTCAATGCCGATAAAATCTGAATACCATACGTCGTCAGACTGGATAATTGTCCCGTCGTCAGTTCCGGAACCGGATTGTTACCGGTTTTAACGATAACCATGGAACCGAAGAAACACAAAAGCAGCATTCCGGTATGAATACAGAACTGCATAATCGGCCCGAATAATGCCAGCAGTTTTTCCGCTGTCGTAAACTCGTTACGAACGTCTTCTGACCGCTCATTGAATTTTTCGATTTCATAAAACCGAGCAAATTCAGAGCCGTTATCACATAGACAAATTGCGAATACTTTGGATGTCAGTTCATACCCTAACAGTTCAAATAATTCTCGCAACTTTTTAAGGACATCGTATGCACTTCCTTTTTTGACTTTCAGGCCAAACTGAAATTGTTCTTTGACTAATGTGATTGTTAATATTGCGAATTTATCTGTTCGCTTTCCGACGATTGTATCAAACTGTACAACATTGTAGGTCTGATGCTTATTAACGAAGTTAATAAAGTCTTCGTATGTTCGCGAAACATATTCTTTCAAATTTTTAACACGAATCGGTTCTTTGTATTTTGCTTTTTCGTGCTTTAGTGACGGATACATCCGCAACTGATGTTCTTTTGCCGTTAAGCGATTGTCATGAATGTAATTGTAAACAGTCTTCTCGCAAACCAAATCATCTAACTTAGCATCAGCCGATAAAATAGCAAAAATGCTTTGTTTGTTGTTAACACCTTCTGTAACTGTCTGGTTAATATATTCCATATCTTCATCGCTTTTCAATATTTTCGAACGTGTTTGCTTAAGCTTAATGTCGGCTAATTTCTGAGCATATTCACTGTAATAAAATAGCTTGTGACAACCACATAATGCTTTCTTGCAACATTTATTACAAACTTTGGGTTTGTTGGGCATAGTACACTTGTGACTGCCTACGACATACTTGCCATTTCTTTTGATTTCATGCATTATTGTAGATTTATTTACGCCTAAGATTCTTCCAATCTCAGCATAACTTTTACCTTCAACAGCATATACTTCTATTCACATTCGATCATGAAGTGTCAAATGTTCAAAACCTTCTCGCTTCATAGGTTACCTTTCTGGATGGAAACCCA
>JABUSI010000071.1 GCA_021442745.1 Erysipelotrichaceae bacterium
GAAGTATAGTCAGAAAGAAGGAGTAACAGGTCGCACGCAAAGCGACATTTTATTTTCCACCGATGATTGGCAGATCCAGCGAAAACAGATATTCGTTCACTTCCATCAGATCGTATATTCCGTGTTTCAGGAAATATTCCGCCACGATATCCGCTTTGCTGCTGTGAGACAACGTATATCCTGCCGTACTCAGCAATTGGTTGGTCTGCGGTACCGTTAATTCCAGCGCAAACGCAAATGCCAGTGCCGTTTCCTTGGACGGACGGTAATTCTTATTGTTGACAATCTTTGAAAACAACCGCCTGTCCACATTGGCTTTTTTATAGATTTCGGAATCTTTCTTCCCCGTTTTATCCATCAGTGACAACAACGTATCCCGGAATCCCGCATCCATATGGTTCAGAAGATACGACAGTTCATCCGTAACCGATACGTCTTCCGGCATGCTGCCGATTGCCTTGTTTTCAGACCGGCCGGCAAGTTTTGCCATTTCCGGCATAGCGCCGAAAACTCCCCGTTCAAACAGTCTTTCATTACCGGTATACATTTCGTCGATATAGGCTTCAATGTCCCTCTGTGTTTCTTCTGAAATTTCTAAGGACATGTCTTTCTCAATGACCAGAACCAGATCCATATCCTTTTGATTCAGAAATTCCCGGACTTCTTCATTGACAATCCGTAACACCGGTTCTTTCAAATCCGGACAATCCCCGGAAGAAACCAGCGGAAAGGCCAGGGATTTCAGTTTATGCATAGAGGCAGATTTCAGAATATTCCGATACCATGTACGCAACTTTTCTTCATTTTTGTTTCCCAGCGGTAAAGCGGTATCCATCACATAGCGGAAAGGCATTCCTTTACAACCCTGCAGTTTTATACCCGCTGTATTATCCGTAATACGGACAATCGCCTCCGTATTCATCCGTTCCATCTCTTCTCTGACAATGGTAAAAGGCATCTTCTCACCTCTGTTTCTACAATTGCGTAAACAATTCGCTCTGGATATCAATGATGGCATCCATCGGAATGACCGTTCCGTCAGTCATTTTCATTTCCTGATGCAATTCATCCAGTTTTTTCATACTACCGGTAACCGTCACGTATCTGCCACCCGTCTTTTTACTGTCGGGCACAAAATACGTCACCGTAATCGTTACACCCGGTATCTTTTGAATGTGCTGCAGTTTTTCCGAAAGGATTTCCCATTGTTCACTGTCCAGCTCCATTTTCCCGTCCGTTAACCGTGCCGTTTCTTCAATGGCCGCACTGTGACCGTTCAATGCCGCAAACGGCGCAAACTGTGCCGCTCTGTCATGCAATGACATTTGTTTGTGCCGGGAAGAAACCGGATGCGGCAGATACAGCATATCTTTGTACTTATCGATTTCACTCACTCTTTATGCCCTCCGATCTGCCGGTTCCTCTCTTTTGCCGTTGCATCTTCTTCCAGATTCATTCCTTTCAGAATCGAATTCTTCCCGTATTTCTTCTTAATGGACAGAATTGCCTGCTGGGCCCGCTTTTCTTTTTCCCGTTCTTCCTTCTGTTGTTTTTTCTTTGCATCCGCCGTCTTATAATCCACAAACAGATTCAGCTGCTCGTTTTCTTCCGTTTCCGTTATACTGTCTTCCGGTACCGTATGCGCTGCCGTAATATTAACTCTCCGTACCAAAAGATTCGGATCGGAAATCCGCTCAAACAGTTTCAGAATATGTTCTTTCATCAGTTCCGTAGATGACGTAGGCATCGGTAAATGAATCGTTCCCTGTGCCGGTTTCGGTACTTCCCTGCCGTAATGGTCAATCACAACGTCTCCCATATACCATTGCCGGATTTCCGGACGAATCAGATTCTCAATGTCATACCCGATCATCAATACCAGCTGATCACTTACCAGTTTCTTATCCACCAGATCCAGTGACAGATTCTCAATCATTTCCTTTACAATCAGCCGTGCTTTCTCATACGTATACGGTTTGGTCAGTACCTGCCCCATCCCGACGCTGTTGGATACCGGCTTGTAGGATTTGATATCCGCAATGGTACACGGCTCGTATCCCCAGGCATGATCAATCAGTAATTCCGCATTGATCCCAAACGTTTTATACAACAGGTCCTCATTTTCCAGAGAACAGCGGCACACATCTCCCAAGGTAAACAGGTGCAAGTTTTCCAGTCGTCTGGCAATCCCTTTTCCGATTCTCCAGAAATCCGTCAGCGGACGATGCGTCCACAATTGTTCCCGATAGGATATTTCATTCAGTTCGGCAATCCGTACACCGTTTTCATCCGCCGGCATATGCTTGGCTACGACATCCATTGCGACTTTGGCAAGGTACATATTGGTCCCGATACCGCACGTTGCCGTCACTCCGGTATGATGCAATACGTCTTTCATCATTCGCATTGCCAGTTCTCTTGCCGTACACTGATACGTCTTCAGATACGAAGTCACGTCAATGAATACCTCATCGATGGAATAGACATGCATATCTTCCGGGGCAACGTATTTCAGATACACATCATAGATTTTTGTACTGTAATCAATATAAAAAGCCATTCTCGGCGGTGCAATGACATAATCCAGTTCGTATTCCGGATGCAGTTCCAGTTCGGCCGGATAAACGGATTTCCCCGTAAACTTCCGGGGATAAATCTTTCCTGCCCGCTCCCGGTTGATTTCCTTTACCCGTTGCACAACCTCAAACAAGCGGGCTCTGCCGCTGATTCCATACGCTTTCAAAGAAGGAGAAACTGCCAGACAAATCGTTTTTTCCGTCCGGCTTCCGTCCGCTACCACCAGATGTGTCGCCAACGGATCCATTCCCCGTTCCACACATTCCACAGAGGCATAAAAAGACTTCAGGTCAATCGCTACATATTGCCGTTCCATCTTTATGCCCCCTTTCTTCTATATTTCGTCAATCCATCCTTTTTCCAGACAGAATTTATAAATACCGTCATTCTCTACGGTATCACATATCACATGTGCCCGTTGTTTTACTTCCTCTTTGGCATTACCCATGGCCACACCGATACCGCATTCCAGTAACATTTCCAGATCGTTATACCCGTCCCCGAAGGCTACGGCGTCTTCTTTAGTATATCCGTAATGCTGTAAGTATTTCTGTACACCGACACCTTTTCCGCCTTCTGCGGGTATAATATCCACCGCTTTTTCCCACCATGCCGTAATCCTGGCACCTTTCACACCTTCCGTCATGGCTTCGTATTCCGGTTCGGAAAATCCGGCCATAATCTGATAAACCGGTTGTTCTTTCACACGGTCGAATTCGGCAGGATCCACCGTTAATTTCAATCCCGCAAACGATAAATATATGTCCAGATCCTTTTCCATTCCGTTACAGCAATACTGTTCACGGTTTGTCAGAACCAGTTTATGGTTGTGTCTGTCCGCATTTTCAATCAATCGTAACACATCCTCTTTCGGAATCGGATTTTCATAAATAACCTTTCCGTCTGCCACACACATGGCTCCGTTATATCCCATAACACCATCAAACACCACTCCGAAATCCGGTGCCGCAAATACCGGCCTTCCGGTCGCAATAACCAGTTTTACACCATGGTTCTGCAGTGATTTCAGACAATGTCTCATCTTTTCCGACATTGGTTTTCCGCCAAACGGAATCATTGTCCCGTCAATATCAAAAAACGCAATTTTCATATGCCATTCCCCCATATACGACATAAGTATATCACAATGCACCGATGAACTATTTTCAAAAATATGGTATACTTTTTTACGAGGTAACAGCTATGACTGACTTTATATTTGACAACTTTGATTTGATTTTCACGATTATGCTCGTGTTCACCATCGGATTTTTTATCTTTTGCTTTGCGAATATTCTGAGTCCGACGTTACGAGGCAAGATGATGGGAAGACAAATCCGGGCAACCAAAAGCATGCTG
>JABUSI010000171.1 GCA_021442745.1 Erysipelotrichaceae bacterium
GGACAACTGGCAAAATTCCTTTCGTTTGAAGGCGAAAACGCTGCCATTATGGCGAACAACCATGACTGGCTGAGTCAATTGAACATCATTGAATTCTTGCGTGACTACGGTAAGCATTTCAACGTCAGCTATATGATTAACAAAGACGTTGTGGCTTCCCGTCTGGAAAAGGGTATTTCCTTTACCGAATTTACGTACACGATTTTACAGGCTGCCGACTGGCTGCATCTGTATGATACGTATAACTGTGAACTGCAGATCGGCGGTTCCGACCAATGGGGTAATTTAACCAGCGGTATGGACCTGATCCGGAAGGTTCGCGGTGACAAGGCAAAGGTATTCGGTATCACATCTCCGCTGATCACCAAGAGTGACGGCAGCAAGTTCGGTAAGAGTGAAGGGAAAAACGTATGGCTGGATCCGGAAAAAACCAGTGCGTATGAATTCTACCAGTTCTGGGTAAACGTAGCCGATACGGATATCGTGGATTATCTGAAGCGGTTGTCGTTCCATACGAAGGAAGAAATCGAAGAACTGGCATTGTCTGTGGAAAATGAACCTCATCTGCGGAAAGCACAGAAGGCTCTGGCCGATGAACTGACGGAAATGGTTCATGGTGCGGAAGGCTTGGAAACGGCTCATAAGATTACTGACGTATTGTTTGGCGGTGATATCCGTGAATTGAATGTGGATCAGATCAAGATGGCATTGCAGGATGCGGTGAAGACCGAAGTTGCCAATGGCATTGAACTTTTGGATGCGATGACGACCAGCGGTGTATGTTCTTCCCGCAGAGAAGCCAGAGAACTGTTGAAAAACGGCGTATTGGTAAACGGCGAACGGGTGAAGGATGAGCATTTCGTACTGAACAGGGAAATGGCATTCGATCATGAATTCGTGACGATCCGTAAGGGTAAGAAGTCCTACTTCGTATTGAATCTGACGGATTAAATCAAAAACAGACATGAACGGTTGTTCATGTCTTCTTTTTACGGTATAATCATCGTATCGGGGGTTGTTTTATGTTTACAATTATCATTTGCCTGGCTTTCAGTATCGTGGCTGTCCAGCAGTTTACGAAGCCGTATTTTGACAATAAAAAAGCACGGGAACAGTGGAATGACCAGGGAACCTTTACCGTTCTGGACCAGTCGAAATCCAGCATGTACGTATACATCGGCTTATTGGTACTGGCAGTGGTGATGCTGGGATGGGGAATTGCCAATTACGGTGCGAAGCCGAAGGAAATGGAATCCTTTATCGGTGTCGGCATTCTTCTGACGGCAATTTCCATAGCAAAGATGCTGGCGTCAGGCGTATTCCATAAAGTATGGTACAACGATACCCATTTCGGTTATTGCGATACCTTATACCGGATCAAAAGCATCAAGGGATTTGCGGCAAACAAGAAAAAACGCGGCAGTTATGACATTATGCTGTATACGGGAAAGAATATCGTCGTGCCGAAGAAACTGGCACAGCAGTTTATGCCGATTGTGGCGGAACTGACGAAGAAGAAATAAGAAACATCCGGCGGATGTTTTTTTGATGGCGGAAAGTATGGTATACTATACCATGAGGTGAAATCCATGAAGAAATTACTTGTTGTGTTGCTTGTACTGGCAGTGATGAGCGGATGCAAAAAAGAAGAGATAGATATTGATGCGGCAAGAGCGGAGCAGTATGCTTCGTATATCAAGGCGATTCAGGATAACGAAACGTTTATGACGGCTGCGGATTCGCAGAATTATGATATTCAGCTGGTGATGAATCAGGTGGATGAAAACGTGTACCGTTATGACGTGATTCTGGATAATCCGAGAGTGGCTATGTATGATATTCAGATGATTGCGATTGAAAAGGACGTATTGGGAACGTTGCGTGACGATCAGATTATGCCGAGCGTCGGAATTCTGGAAGAAGACAAGTATTCGATGATTCCGAACCAGGTGGATATGAACAAGAACGTACCGATGGGACTGGATATCAGCGGAACAACGGATCAGAAGACGGTATATTTACAGGTAATGGTAGTCTGGACGGGTTATGCAAGATTGTCGCAGAACCGTGATTTCTTTACCTTGCAGGCAACGTTTGTAGGTGATACCAATGACACAAAGTAGGAAAAAACAATCGATTATCGTCGGAGCACTTACCGGTACTGCCGGTATTTTCTTTACGAAAGCGTTAGGGTTATTGTATGCGTCTCCGTTTCAGGCGATGGCCGGCGGGGAAATGATTTTTTATACGAGTACATATCAAATTTATGAATTCATGCTGACGTTGTCGACCAGTGGTATTCCGTTTGCGATTGCAACGCTGGTCGCAAAATACGTGGCGCAGGAAGATTATAAGACAACGATGCTGGTCCGTAAGGTATCAACGATGATTTTAGGGGCATTCGGGGTTACGTTGTTTGCGATTGTGGTTCTGTTCAGCGGACCGATTGTGCAGGCACTGGCACCGGGAAGAGATGCCTTGTATTTGCATAAATATCAGATTTCTTTGATTCTGGTTGCCTTTGCGGTACTGACGGTGCCGATTTTAAGTATGTTCCGGGGATTCTATCAGGGATTGAAGGAAATGAAGGCGTATGCGTTCTCACAGGTTCTGGAACAGTTTGTCCGGATTACGTTCTTATTGGGAATGGCTGCGTTATTGATTTACGTATTCCGTCAGGAACAGATCTGGGCGGTTTATTTTGCGGTATCGGCGGCTGCCGTTTCGGCATTGGCAGCCATCGGGTATTTCCTGTTTGTGGATAAGAGCCGGTTACCGGAACTGAACGAACTGGCAGACAAACAGGAAAAAGAACCGTTGAAACCGACGGAAGTTCTGAAAGAAATCCTGTACTTTGCGATTCCGTATTTTCTGATTGCGATTATCGGGAATTGCGGCGGGATGATCAATCTGATGTTTGTGAATCCGGCACTGCAGAAATTCGGGTATTCGTTTGAAGAAGCGGACAGGGTATACAGTATTATGAATTTCAATTCGTATAAACTGGTCAGTATTCCCCAGATTTTAGGTCCGGGATTTGCGGTAGCCATCATTCCGCACATTACCACGGCACTGACGCTGAAGGATTATGATGCCATCCGGGGACATGTAAAGAAAATCTTTACGTCCTGTACGTATATTGCGTATCCGGTGATTTTACTGATGATTCTGTTTGCTCCGCAGATTTATTTCATTATGTACGGGGATTATTTCGTGGAGCTGGGTGCTGATATCCTGCGCTGGAATCTGTGTGTGGCGGCATTGTGGATTGTGATGACGTTATGTGCGAATACGTTAATGGCGTTGCAGCTGAAACGGTTCAATCTGATCTGGAATATCATTGATATCATTCTTCTGGTTTTGTTTGTGACACCGGTTGTCACAAGAGGCGGATACCGGGGGATGTATTGTCTGTATATGGTAATGTACTGCCTGTTTATCCTGATGGCGGCAACGCTGATGAAACTGAAATTCAAAGTGGAATTTCTGCCGATTCTGAAGGAAATTGCGAAGATTGTACTGTCGCTTGCGGCGATTGTCCTCATCTGGTTTGCGTGCCGGTTTGTGACCTATGATATGTATGAGTCCGGACGTTTGATTACGATGTTTGTGACCGGATTTGAATGTGTGTTGTGTATGATCGGGTATCTTGGTGTTACGGTTGCGATGAAATTACCGGAAACCATCTTTGATATCCGGATCCGGGATATCCTGGCGAGGCTGACGAAATGATACGGCTGGATAAGTTTTTAAGTTATTCCGGATATGGTACCCGGAAGGAAACGAAAAAGATGATCCGGGAAAAACGGGTCATGATTAACGGAATCTGTGCGAAAAAAGACGATATCCGGATTGATGAGGAACACGAT
>JABUSI010000011.1 GCA_021442745.1 Erysipelotrichaceae bacterium
CCCCGACCGTGCTTGTTTATAATACTCCTCTCTTACACCACTGTCAACACCTTTTTCAAAAAGTTTTTAAAAAGGTCTCGTTTAATTTTATTTTGAGACTTTTATAAGATTCTATTTATTTTTCCAATATATTTCCGTGTTTGGTTAACGAAGAAAAAAATCATGGTGTAAAATATAGGAAATACCAGGAGGTATGTACATGGCTCAACAAATCATACTTGCTGACGGATACCTGCACGGTACCATTTATCGGCAGTTACTTCAATTACATGATACCAACGCACTGACAGACGTCCGTGTTTTACCGTTACGCATCTATTTACAACAACTGGCACAGTTTGAACCGGAAACCGCCAATCTTGCTGCCCGGATCAAAGCCGTTCTGGAAGAACATAAGGAAGAATTCCCTATTTTCTTTTCCATGTTTGACTACCCGGACTTTATCCGTCAGGTACAGTCTTTCCATGAAGACATGACCGCATATCAGATTCCTTTGTCTTCCTTACCGGAAAACGACGCAACACAAAAGGAACTGAAACAAATCCAGCAATACATTCAGGACTTACCGGCATCCTTTGACTTATTAACCGAACTGCATAGCATGAACATCGACTGCAGTAACGTGAAATACGTTTCTTCCGCTTACGGTAATTATGCCGATACATTGTATGAAGACTGGCTGAAATCTCATAATGCACAGGAATATGACTATCCCGTCACTTTGAATCTTCCGATGGTTTCCGCAAAGAAAGCCCTGAATGCCAGAACCGAACTGGAAGCATGTATTCAGGAAATCATTACCCGGAATCTGCCTTTGGATGAAACGACTGTTGTTCTCTGCAATTATGAACAACAATACCCGGTCTGGAAACGGTTATGCAAGCAATACGGATTACCATATGTTACTACCTGCGGAACGACGGATTCCTCCGTTGTTCTTTCCTACTGCAACCTGGTACGGTTTTTAACGGAAAACAGTAACACCGCCGCTTATGAAGCCGTATGCAGTCCCTGGTTTCATCACCCGTACAAACGGGAACTGGCAGAATATATATTCCAGTTCTATTTCACGTCAAAGGAACTGCTGCAACCGTTCACGCACTGCCGGACGATATTGTCACCGCTTTTAAACAACCCGGACACCAAAGACACCTACCGGAATTTCAATATCTATCTGGATCTGGAACAGAAAGCCGAGCAGGCACGCCAGGCCTTTACAGAATCCCTTGTATATGGAGAAAACGTATATGAAACCGCCTATAATACCCTGGCAGACTCCATATATAAGAATAATGAAACGGAACGCCAGGCATTCTATGATATTAAGGAGTATCTGGAAAACAACCCGGATCTGTTGCATGACGAAACCCGGACAGAAACAGTTTTATCTCATATCCGATCCATCCGGATTGCGGAAAACCATAACACGTACGGTTGTTTATGTGTTACCGATCTGTCACACAAGATGTTCAAGCGCCAATATGCTTACGTTTTATCTTTAACGCAGAAAAACTACCCGGGTTTTACTGCCCAGTCCGGCATTTATGAAGAAACCTGGTGTGCGGAAATCCCGCAATATCCTTCCAAACGGAAGCGGCATGAAAAACATATGGAAGATGTCAGTTGGATCGGACAGTGTGCCAACGAGATTACTTACAGTTATCCGACCAACGGATTTGACGGGAAAGCCATTGAACCGACACCTATGATTTCCGAACTGAAGCATGCCGAACCATGGAATTTTATTCAGAATGACCGGCCGTTCCGTCTTGATTTCCGCCTGCAACCGAAAATTGCTCCGGTATTGTTTGCGCCAGACGGTGAACTGTCCGGCAGCATTTCATCCATCGAACCGTGGTTTGCCTGTCCGTTCCGTTATTTCCTGCAAAGCGGACTAAAGATCGAAGAAAACGAATATCCTCAAATCGAAACACGGATTATGGGAACCGTACAGCATGCAATTATGGAATATTTAGTGAAAACATACGGAAAAGAGTACGCCAGCCAGGATATTTCCGTACTGGCTTCTTTGATTGCGGATTACTTCGATCCGATTCTGCCGTTATTCCGTCGTTTCCAGGGCTTACTGAAGATTACCCGCGAACGATTGAACGAAGTCATGCAGGAAGTCCTGAACTATTTACAGGATATGGAAAACGATACCGAATACAAGCCGGCACACACAGAATTACGGTTTGGAAAAAACAAAAACGATATTTCCTTCTCCAACGGACAGATTACGTTGCATCTGCGCGGCATCATCGACCGTCTGGATTTGCGCAACGACAACTTCCGGATTATCGACTACAAGAGCAGTGCCCATGCGTTATCTGTTGCCGACGTCAACAAAGGTCTGAAACTGCAGCTATTAACCTATTTATATACAGCCATGGTTCTGTATCCGGAAAAAACACCGGTCGGCGCATACTATTTCTCCATGAAGCCGGTGCATGTTTCCCCTGATCCTTGCAAGCTGGTGCGAAAAAAAGAGCGGTATATCGATAACACAGGCGATGATGCCTTCTTTCAGGAATACCGGAAAAGCCATCAGCTGCAGGGCTGGAGTTTTGAAGAAGACCCCCTTCTGGATTTTGAAGGGAAACACATTGTCGGTCTTGGCAAAGGCGGTAAGCCCGGGAAATCCCAGAAACCGATGCACGTCAGAGAATGGGCAGAAGACATTTATACCACATTCTTAAACAACATAACAGAAGGGAACATCGGTTGCACACCGGTGTCACAAACTCCAAGTACCTGTACGTATTGTCCGTATTCCGCAATCTGCCGGAAGCAGATGATTCCGACCGATAGCAACATCGGACAACGCAACTATTTTATGAAAGAAGATGAAGGAGATAACGGCAATGAAGTGGACGAGTAGTCAGCAAGAGGCTATCAGTGCCTTAGGTAAAAACATATTGGTCAGCGCATCTGCCGGTGCCGGAAAAACCGCAGTTTTAACCGAACGGTTAGCCAAGCGAATCATCCGGGATAAAGTCCGGGTGGACGAGATTCTGGCCATGACCTTTACGGAAGCAGCGGCAGCGGAAATGAAAAGCCGTCTGTATACCCGTCTGAACAATCAGGATCGTTCGGAATTATCCGCAGAGGAACAATCATTCCTGGATGAACAGATTCAGAGTCTGGCTAGCGCCAATGTATCCACCATCGACTCTTTCTGTTTATCCGTCATCAAGGAATACTACTACATGATTCAGCTCAATCCCGAATTAACCAAAACCATCTTCGCCAATGAAGAAACGGTATATATGGAGGGATTAGCCTGGGATCATACCATCGAATATTATCTGGATAAACACAGTGAGGATTTTCAGAAACTGGTTACCTATTTCGGCAAAAATGCCAACGACTACCGGGAACTGAAAGAAACCGTACTGGATATTTCCAAAAGGGCAACGGCAACCAAGAATCCGGGTGCCTGGTTCGACAAAGCGTATGCATTCTACAAACCGGTAAATTCATTATCTCAAATGGACCCGGAACTGGCACACTGGTTCTTTGATGCGTATCGCTGCCGTTTACAGGCATTTGAAGAAACACTCGATTCCATTATCGAAGAAACGAAAAAACTGGCAGAAGTTCACCCGAAACTGGAAGATCTGAATGTTCTGCGCGATCTGAATACACGAAAAAGCAAGATAGCCGTTGCCTACGAATGCATCGCAAAGGAAAACTATCCCGAAATGGAACGCGCCTTCCGTTTCATCGTCACAACCCCTTTCGCCATGCGGATTCCCGGTGAATGCGAATACAAGGAACAAAAAGAAAGACTGAACAAAGCCGAAGACAAGCTTCTGGAAGATTTATATGAACAATCCGATCTGTTGAAACCGGATTTACAGGA
>JABUSI010000322.1 GCA_021442745.1 Erysipelotrichaceae bacterium
ATTGTCGATTATGCACACACACCGGACGGCTTGCAACAGATTTTTGATTATGCGAAGCATATTACACCGGAAGGAAAACGGTTGATTTCCGTCTTCGGCTCTGCCGGGAAACGGGACGTAAAAAAACGTGTGGTATTCGGTGAACTGGCGGACCGGTTCTGCGATCTGATTATTCTGACGGAAGACGATCCGCGAAACGAAGATCCGCAGGATATTGCGAATGAAATTGCTTCCGGTATCCGGGATACGACGTATCTGTTTATTGAGAGCAGGTATGATGCTATCCGGCAAGCGATTGAAGTTGCAAATACCGGTGATGTAGTGGTAATCTTAGGAAAAGGGGATGACCCGTATATGGCCAGGGAATATGGCAAAGAGGAATGGATGGGAGATCAGGCGGCAGCCCGTGACGTCATCCGGAAATATTATTACGGAAATGAGGAAAATGAACATGAAGAAGAGTAAGTATATTGATCACACTTTGTTGAAAGCGAATGCGACAAAGGAACAGATTACAACCTTATGTGAAGAAGCCAAGCAGTATGATTTTGCAAGTGTATGCGTAAATGCATCACAGGTAAAACTGTGTGCCGAACTGCTGAGCGGTACGGACGTAAAGGTTTGTACGGTTGTCGGTTTCCCTTTGGGAGCAACTACAAGTGCAACCAAAGCGTTTGAAACCAGAGAAGCCATTGCCAACGGTGCAGATGAAATTGACATGGTAATGAATATCGGGGCAATGAAAGAACAGGATTATGAACTGGTTGAATCCGATATCCGCGCGGTTGTGGAAGCAGCTGACGGTCATATCGTTAAAGTTATCATCGAAACCTGTCTTTTGACAAAGGAAGAAATCGTGAAAGCCTGCGAATTGTCAATGTCTGCCAAAGCATCTTTTGTCAAGACATCAACCGGATTCTCTACGGCAGGAGCAACACCGGAACACGTTGCGCTGATGAAATCCGTCGTAAAAGATGCACTGGAAGTTAAGGCTGCCGGCGGAGTTCGTACAGCGGACGACTTCAAGGCGATGGTCGATGCAGGAGCAACCCGGATCGGTACCAGCGGAGGCGTTAAACTGATGGAAGGTGCAGATAACGATACTGCATATTAATAAATTCACAAAATAGTTCTAAAATTGTATGTTTTATGGGAAAACATATTGATTTTATAGAAATTCGCGACTATAATATAATCGCTTGTTTTGGGAAGGGAGGTTTGTAAATGCCAAGAGTTGTATTAAAGGAAAACGAAGTGCTTGATGATGCATTGCGTAGATTTAAGCGCCAAGTTTCTCGCAACGGGACCCTTGCTGAAGCTCGCAAAAGAGAGTTTTATGTGAAACCAGGCGTTCGTCGTAAGTTGAAGTCTGAAGCTGCTAGAAAAGCCAGAAAAATGAAAAAGTAAGAAGCCGACAGTATCGGCTTTTTCTTTTCTTTTATGATAGAATGTATACAGGACAGGAGGATGTCGGATTGAAGCAGGCTATATTTTCGCTGGTTGATATTCCATGTGAAGAGCGGGTTTTACTGTACGGCCCGCAGGATCAGTATTTACATACATGGGAACAGGTGTTCCATGTGTTTTTGTTTGAAGAAGAAGAGCAGTTGTGGGCAGAGGGAGAATCTGACAGTTTCAGGAAAGTTTCCAGAACGGTATCTTACTTGTATTCCCTGATTCAGGAAAAGAAACCGTTTGACGAAGTGGACGTGCGGAAAATTGCCGATCATTTCTTTACGGAGGAAGAAGACATGGATACGCATTCCAAAGCGGTGGGAAGAAGTTACGATCATCGTCTGGTATATCCGAAAACCAAAGGGCAGAAACAACTGGTAGAATGTCTGGAAACGAAGGATATGACCTTTGTCAGCGGACCTGCGGGTACCGGTAAAACGTTTTTATCCGTTGTGTACGCGGTAACGAAGCTGCATAACGAGGAAGTAAACCGGCTGATTATTACCCGTCCGGTAGTGGAAGCCGGAGAGAACCTCGGATTTCTGCCGGGTGATCTGAAAGAAAAAGTAGATCCGTATCTGCGCCCGATTTATGACGCATTATCGTATATGCTGGGACAACAGAAGATGGAAAAACTGATAGAGAAAGGAACCATCGAAATAGCACCGCTGGCATACATGCGCGGACGTACACTGGATGATGCCATCATCATTCTGGATGAGGCGCAGAATACAACCAGAATGCAGATGAAAATGTTTCTGACGCGGATGGGGTTTCATTCCCAGATGATTATTACCGGCGATCCGACCCAGATTGACTTGCCAAAGCCGAAGGATTCCGGGTTTATGGATGCGATTAACCGGTTGGAAAACATCGAGGAAATCGGCTTTGTGTATTTAGACGGTACAGACGTAGTACGTCATCCTCTGGTCAAGAAAATCCTGGAGTCCTACCGGGACGAATCTTGCAAATAAGCAGGGTATTTGGTATAATAGGGCACATTACAGAAAGCAGGTGCATGATTTTGGACACGGATCCGAGCATACGAATAGTATATTTCCCACGAATTGTACTCACAGTTTTCAAATCAAACGTTTTGGAGGGAGGAGTACAATATGAATAACGAAACGATGATTCTTTTACTGGTTGTGTTGATTGCGTTTTCCGCTTATTTTTCAGCAACGGAAACAGCATTTTCCACATGCAATCATCTGAAATTAAAACATAACGCGAATAAAGGCGATACCAGGGCACAACTGGTATTGGATTTACTGGAAGATTACGATAAACTGATATCCACCATATTGGTCGGAAACAACTTTGTAAATATCCTGGCAACAACCATTGCCACGGGCTTGTTTCTTGGTTGGTTTGATCAGAACGGAACGACCTATTCGACAATCTTTATGACCGTTACGGTATTGATATTCGGTGAAATTACGCCGAAGACACTGGGAAACAGTTATGCTGACGGGTTTGTGATGAAAACAGCACCTTTTTTATACCTTCTGGAGGTACTTCTGACACCGATTACATTTGTGTTCGGGCTGTGGCAGTCTTTGATGAATATGATTTTCAAGGGCGAAGAGGATAAAGGTCCGACCAGTGACGAATTGCTGACATTGGTGGAAGAGGTAGAAAAAGAAGGCGATCTGGAAACGGAAGAGAGCGAACTGGTTCGTTCTGCCATCGAATTCAACGACCGGGATGTTAAGGATATACTGACGCCACGGGTTGATGTGGCAGCCGTAGACAGACAATGGAGTTATGACCAGATCCGGGAAATGTTTGAAGAAAATCAGTATTCCCGGTTACCGGTATATGAAAAGACGATTGATCACATTATCGGATTTATTCACGAAAAAGATTTCTATGCGTTGCATGGAGAATATAAAAACGATCCGATGTCAATTATGAAGCCGGCCGTGAACGTTCCGTTGAATTTTTCGATGATGGACACGTTACGTCTTTTGCAGAAAAACAAAACGCATCTGGCAATCGTAATTGACGAATACGGCGGAACGGAAGGTATTGTTACCATGGAAGATATCCTCGAGGAACTGGTCGGGGAAATCTGGGACGAACACGATGAAATCGTGGATGATATCATCAAAGTCGATGACAATTCCTACGTATTTACCGGTCAGTGTTCCCTTATGGACATGTTCGATACATTTGATACGTATGAAGACGATGAAGACAACTTTGATTCCAATACTGTCGGCGGCTGGGTTGTTGAACTTCAGGAACGGTTCCCGGAAAAGAGGGAAGTGTTAACATACAAGGATCTGAAGATTCTGGTACTGGATGCGAACGACCGGATGGTAAAGAAAGTTAAGATTATCAAGGAAGTCCGGGAAGAACCGGAAGAAGACGATTAAGAATTCCTGTACAGGAATT
>JABUSI010000176.1 GCA_021442745.1 Erysipelotrichaceae bacterium
GAACTGTATGGCGAACAGCGTTTGCTGAACATACTGAATGCGCGTTCCTATAAGAACGCAGAGGAAATCTGCCAGGCAGTGAAGGAAGATGTCGATAAATTTGCAGGCGAGGCGGATCAGTTTGATGATATCACTATGCTGTGCTTCCGCTATCTTGGTGATTCCGGAGTTCCAACCATTCGTTTTGACGAAACGAAACTGGAAGACATTCCGGAGATTACGGAATTTGTGGAATCCGAACTGGAAAAAATGGGTTGTCCGGTCAAGACGGTATACCAGATGAATATCGCTGTGGATGAAATCTGCAGTAATATCATTAAATATGCTTACCCGAAAAAACCGGGTTCGCTGACGGTTACCATGTTTGAGAAAAAGTATCCGCATACTCTGGCTATCCGCTTTGAGGATGAGGGTATCCCTTACAATCCGCTGACCAAGGAGGATCCGGACGTTACGCTGTCGGCCGAAGAGCGGCAGATCGGGGGTCTTGGAATCTTTATGGTACGGAAGATGATGGACGATGTCCGTTACAAGTATGAAAACGACCGGAATATCCTGACAATCTATAAGAAACTGGACGAATAAGACATTATGAGAGTATTTGAAGAAGCAGTCCTGTTTGCGTTAAAACACCATGCGGGACAAACAAGAAAAAGATCCGATAATCCTTACATTCTTCATCCGATGGAGGTGGCAACCATCGCTGCTTCCCTGACGGAAGATGAAGATGTTCTTTCTGCTGCCGTATTGCACGATACGGTGGAGGATACGGATGCGACCATCGAAGAAATCCGCGAAAAGTTCGGCAAAAGAATAGCTTTGCTTGTTATGACGGAGACGGAAGAAAAACGACCGGATGTACCGCCGGAACAAACGTGGCTTGTACGAAAAGAAGAAACCCTGCTGATGCTGGAAAACACAAAGGATTCCGGTGTGCGGATTCTGTGGCTCAGCGACAAACTGGCGAATATGCGCTCCTTTGCCCGTCAGTACAGAGAACAGGGAGATGCTCTGTGGCAGGATTACAACCAGAAAGATCCTGCTATGCAGGCATGGTATTATTACAGTATTGCACGGTATCTTCAGCCATTGCGTGATACCGATGCGTATCAGGAATATGTATCTTTAGTAAATGAAGTATTTCAAAATCAAAACGGAGGAGAATTATGAACTATCAAGTCAATCAAAACGTGCTGACCATCTATTTATCAGGTCGTATTGATTCCGTCAATGCGGAAAGTGTGTCAGCTGAAATCACGGAAATCCTTTCCGGCAATCCGCATACTGAAGTGGTGCTGAATGCAGAAGAACTGCAGTATATTTCCAGTGCGGGATTGCGTGTTATTCTGAAATTGCGTAAAAACGATCCGAATCTTTCCATCGTCGGTGCTTCCTCGGAGGTTTATGATATCTTTGATATGACCGGCTTTACCGAAATGATTCATATCGAGAAAGCATATCGTAAGATGTCTGTGGAAGGCTGTCCGGTTCTGGGGCAAGGGTCTAACGGTATTGTATATCGTTATGATCCGGAAATCGTCGTTAAGGTGTACCGCAATCCGGATGCCATTGATGACATCAAGCGTGAACGGGAACTTGCCCGTAAGGCACTGGTGTTAGGCATTCCTACTGCGATTCCGTTTGATGTCGTAAAGGTTGATGATCGTTATGCCTCCGTATTTGAATTACTGAACGCCAGAAGTTTCTCTTCCTTGATCCGTGAAAATCCGAATGATGCCGATAAATATATTGATATGTTCTGTGATTTGCTGCTGCAGATTCACGGCACCGAAGTTCAGCCGACGGATATGCCGGATATGAAACAGACTGCCATTAACTGGGTGAAGTTTTTACATGATCAATTGCCGGCAGAGAGCTATGAAAAACTTCTGAAACTGGTTACGGAGGTACCGGAACGGCATACCATGATTCATGGTGATTACCATACAAATAACGTCGAAATGCAGAACGGGGAAGTATTGCTGATTGATATGGATACGTTATCCTGGGGACATCCGATTTTCGAACTGGCATCTATGTTCCTTGGTTTTGTCGGGTTCAGTGAACTGGATCCTGAAGTTGTCATGAAGTTTTTACGCCTGGACCGGGAAACGGCCGGTTACATTTTCCATCGCACCTTGCAACGCTATTTAGGTACGGATGACGAAGCACGGATTCAGGAAGTGGAAGACAAGGCAAGAATTGTCGGATACGCCCGTCTGATGCGCCGTACCATCCGTAGGGAAAGCGATACAGAAGCAGGTCAGCGCATGATTGAACATTGCAGAGAACGTCTGATTGACCTGTTGTCACGGGTTGATACGCTGGACTTTTAGAATCGGAGGATATCAGAATGGAAATGATCAAAAAGCAGGAAGGCAATTGTCTTCAGGTTTCCCTGATCGGACGGCTGGATACTTCAACGGCTCCCGAACTGGAACAGCTTATTACAAATGAGTTAGATAACATTACTGAATTTGTGCTGGATTTTGAAAAACTGGAATACATCTCCTCTGCAGGACTTCGCGTACTTCTGGCGGCACAAAAGAAAATGAACCGTCAGGGCAGCATGAAACTGCTGCACGTGACTGCCGGAGTGATGGAAGTGTTTGAAATCACCGGTTTTGTCGACGTACTTACCATCGAATAAAAACTGTTTTGAAGTGTAATAACAAAATGGCACAGGATTCCCAATCATCGGAATACTGTGCCGTTTTTACAGTGTAACGGATTAATGGAATTGATGTCGCAGGAATCGGAAAACTTATGTATACTTATGATAGATTAAAGAGAGGATTCCGTATATGAAAATCGCAATTGTCGGCTACAGCGGTTCCGGTAAATCGACATTGGCAGGAAAACTCGGAAAGTTGTATATGTATGACGTACTGCATCTGGACAGCATTCACTTTTCTTCCGGCTGGAAGGAAAGAAGTGATGAAGACATGATTACGGATGTCAAAGCGTTTCTGGATAAAGAAAACTGGATTATCGAAGGGAATTACAGCCGTATTCTGTATCAAAGGCGGATGGAAGAGGCAGACCGCATTGTGGTGATGAACTTTAATCGGTTTTCCTGTTTGGTACGGGCATACAAGCGTTACCGGATGTACAAAGGAAAGACACGCCCGGATATGGCACCGGGATGTTCCGAGAAATTTGATAGGGAATTTGTCCTTTGGATTTTGCGGGACGGGCGTAACAAAACAATGAAAAAAAGATATCGTGATGTTATGCAACGGTATCCGGATAAAACCGTGGTACTGAAAAATCAGCGTCAGATGGACGATTTTGTGAGTACATTGGAATCATTGAATGTTTTGTGATGTATAAAGAGGTGAGCATCGTGAGAACAGAAACAAAAACATGGAACAGAAACGGGCATATCATTGAAATACGCAGTGCGGAAAAAGAAGATGCACATATATTGCTTCCTTACCTGAAAAGAGTGTGCGGGGAAACGCGTTTCTTACTTCGTGAACGTGATGAATGCCGGGAGTTTACCCTTGAGCAGGAAGAAGCGTTTATCCGTAATCATACGGAGAGTGACAGAGCATGTCTGCTTCTGGCTTTTTATGATGGTGAATATGCAGGTAATGCTTCTTTTAAACCGGCGGGATGCAGCCGACGGAACGCGCACAGGGCGGACCTTGGCATTGCGTTGTATCAGGAATATACGGGAAAGGGAATCGGTACACTTTTACTGACGGAATTAATGGATGCCGTTGAAACGTGCGGCTTTGAAACGGTAGAACTTACCGTTGTCAGTGAAAACAAGCGTGCGATTCATTTGTATGAGAAGTTCGGATTTATCGAATGCGGACGGATTCCGAATGC
>JABUSI010000198.1 GCA_021442745.1 Erysipelotrichaceae bacterium
TTATAGGTATCGAGAATCGCTTCGCTTTCTTCTTTGGTCTTGCCGGACTGAATCATAAAGATGGCTGTCTTGCAGGATTGTCCGGCTGCTTCAAATGCCTGGGAAGCTTCTTCTTCGCTGCAGTTTGTCGCTTTGCGGATAATACCTTTGGCCCGGTTGACCAGTTTGATGTTGGTTGGCTTGACGTCAACCATCAAGTTGTTGTAAACCTTGCCTAAACGAATCATGGCAGAGGTGGAAATCATATTCAAAATCAGTTTCTGGCAGCTTCCGGCTTTCATCCGGGTCGAACCGGTAACGACTTCCTGTCCCGGTAACGCTTCGATGGCTACCTTGGCAATCTTACCGATTTCACTGTTGCTGACACAGGCAATGGAACCGGTGTAGCAGCCGATTTCGTTGGCATAGTTCAATGCCCCGATGACATATGGGGTTCTTCCGCTGGCGGCCAGACCGACCAATACGTCCTTATCGCACAAACCGCGTTCCTTGCAGTCGTGTACGCCCAATTCAGCGTCGTCTTCGGCACCTTCCTTGGCTTTGTATAAGGCTTCAAAACCACCAGCCATAATACCTTGTACCAGTTCATAGGAAACACCGTAGGTCGGAGGACATTCGGAAGCATCTAAGAATCCCAAACGTCCGGAGGTTCCGGCACCGATATAAAACAGCCTTCCGCCGTTGGATAAACGTTCGACGATTTCATCGACCAATATGGTAATCTGCGGTATTGTTTTGGCAACCGCATCGGCTACCTTCTGATCTTCACTGTTGATGACTTCCAGAATTTCGGATGTGGAAAACGTATCGATTTCCATGGTACGGGTATTCTGGTTTTCGGTTTCTAATTTTGTCAGGTTGATTTTCTGTGTCATATTACTGTCCTTTCACGCAATCGTATGCGGCATCGTGAATGATGTTTCGTACTTGTAAAATCTTAACGTTGTCACGGCTCGGGTGTACGCGGTTGGCTAAAACGATGATTCCCATGTGACGGTCAAAATCCATGACGATACTCGGGCCGGAGAATCCGGTATGGTATAACGTATGTTCGCTGAAGTTTTTGCCTAACGCATAGTTCGGATCGGAAATGACCCAGCCGATGCTGCGGCGTTCGTTCATGCCTTCGGTCAGACACGTCTTGTATAATTCCATGGTTTCTTCACTGAAAAAGCGTTTGCCGTGCCAGATGCCGTTATTGAGCATCATTTCCACGTAATGGGATAAATCTTCCACGGTGGAGAAGACGCCGGCATGTCCGGAAACACCGCCTAACTTATACGCTTTTCCGTCATGAACCACACCACGGACCACACCGCCGCGAGCCGGTAAGTCTTCATAGGAAGCACACAGCGGTTTCCATGACGGGTCCGGGTTATATGTTGTATGATGCATTTGTAACGGGTCAAAGAATACTTCCTTGGCATACCCGTTTAACGAACCTTTTAGTTTTGCGACAACCAATCCCAGTAAAATGAAGTTGACGTCCGAATAATGGACTTTTCCAACCCATTGTTCTTCTTTCTGAATGTTCATGGCAGCGTCAATCATTTCTTCTTTTGTCATGGCTTTGTAGCCGTTGATATCGGCCGGTAAGCCGGAAGAATGCGTAATGCACTGACGGATGGTAACGTCCTTTAATTTGAAATTATCTAAAATATCGGCAATTGGCGTATCCAGTGTCAGTAGTCCTTCTTCCCGTAATTTCATGATACAGGTAGCGGTGACGACAACCTTGCTGCAACTTGCAAGATCCCATACGGTATCCAACGTTGCCGGTTCGGTTTCGGGAACAATCTGTTTGTTTCCGTAGCACTTCATCCATTTTTCATCCGGAGTAACCAAAGCCACGCACATACCGGGAGACGTACCGTTTTGCACGCAGGTTGCCAGAATGTCGTCCAGACGACTTAAATTATGGTAATCAAACATGAAAAAATCTCTCTTTCTCGTATTGTATTGTAGTTTTTCTATTCGTTATCAATACTATATCATAAAAGAAAAGAAAAATGCGCAGAAGTTATGAAATATTCATAATTTATTGTTCCTTATATATAATAAGGAGGGGGAATGTGTATGAAATTACTGGTATCGGATATTGACGGAACGTTAACGTATGAAAACGGAGTGAATTACCCTTCGGTGGCACCGGTCAATAAGATTGCCGTTGGGAAATGGATGGAAGCAGGAAACGTCTTTGCGGTGGCCACGGCACGCGTGCATACGACGGCGGATTGGTTTATGAATGATCTGGGAATGCGAGTGGATTATCTTGGCGGAAACGGTGCCGAGAGTGTGTATGCGGACGGTACCTGTCAGATCCGTATGATTCCTTCGTATGTGTTTCTCAAAACGGCTAAATGGCTGGATGAGCAGAACATCAATGCCACCATCAAAATGAATTACGAACATTATTTCTATTATTATAAAAACACAAATTATCCGTTTACCTGTGAATCACGGATGCGGAAAACCCTTCGTACGGCTGAAGATTATCAACTGTTGAATCTTACAGGAGAAGAAGGGGTATGTAATATGAGTGTGCTGACAGAAGAGCGGATACAGGACGTAAAGGACTATATCAATACTACTTTTGCGGATGTCTGCAGTGCCGTATGTTCGGATTATGATAACGTGGATTTCATTCCCAAAGGGTCTTCCAAATCCATAGCGATACAAGAACTGGCAAAACGGTATCACTTGTCATCGGATGATGTTTACGTCATCGGGGATTCTGAAAACGACATCAGCATGTTCTCGGTCACCGGACACAGTTATGCGATGGCACAGGCATCCGATGAAGTAAAACGTCAGGCGGCTCATGTTGTAAATACGGTCAGCGAGGCAATACTGGGGATATTGGAAGAGGATACCATATAAGAAGAAAGGGAAAGATAGAATGGTTTTGATTGCAAAGAACAGCATTCTGGAGAAAACAAAGAAAGCAATATGGAATACATGTGTTGTTCTGACGGGATTTTTTGTTGTTTTTCACTTGTGTTATATGGTGGTACAAATATGGGATGTCGTTGTCCCGGTTCCGGTAGTACCAAAAGGGGTCTACCGGAATGAACGGTATACTCTTGATTTCGATCATGGCATCGGAACAAAGACTTCTGAAAACAAAATCGGTGATGTTTTACTGTATGATTGTTCTATCCCCGACTCCTTATCGATGTTTTTGATATATGATACGGAAACAGGAAACCACGAATTAGTTGAAGTCGCGTACGATAAAAAGGATAACCTGGTGCTGACTGTCAAAGGCTATAATGCAGAGAAAATAACGTTGTTTCCGGTTCAAAGTGAATCTGAAAATTCCTATGATGAGTTTAACTGTATGTGGAACCGGATTGGGGTGGCTTCCTTTACGGATTCACTGCATTTGATGATGCCGATAGAAAGCTTTTATATAAATTTGAATGAACCTTATGACAGTTGTGAAATTATTTACAATAACGGGTTTGTCGGTTACTATGATGTGCGGATAACCAACGACTTAGAGAGAATATACGTTATAAACAATGACGATTTTACAGATATAGTCGTCAACCAAGGAACAATTCTTCGAAATGACAATAATAAGATCTCCATAGTTTTTGATTATTCGGATGTGAACGGAGAAAAAACGTGTGTCTTCTTAAAGGAAGGATTATAAAAGTGGGTTCGTGTTAAATTGTACAGTTAATGTAAATTGTATCTTGTTTCACGGATTGTTAATATGAAAGTGCAAAACATATGGAGGTAACTCGTATGCAAAAAATCTGCTATAGACAATTGATAACAGTATTTTGTAAAGGTATGAAATTATTCGTTTGTTTTTGTAATTCTT
>JABUSI010000069.1 GCA_021442745.1 Erysipelotrichaceae bacterium
CAGCCCCTCTTATTCTTCAATCTTTTCCAAATCACCAAAGTCAACATCCGTTGACGTTACACGGCCAAACAGAATCAATGACAAGGTAGCCGTCTGGTCTTCGGTATTCAATGCTTCAACCGTACCTTCGACATCCTTGAAAGCACCGCGAAGAATCTTTACGCGATCCCCGACAGTATAATTGATGTTCACCTTATGTTCGCTGATGCCCATCCGCTGCAGAATGCTTTCCATTTCGGCTTCTGCAACCGGAAACGGCTTGGCACCGCCGCCGGAAGATCCGATAAATCCGGTAACACCCTGCGTATTCCGGACAACGTACCAGGCATCGTCCGTCATAATCATTTCCACAAACAGATATCCCGGGAACAGATTGACAACTTTTTCTTTCTTCTTCCCGTTTCTCTTGTCGTATTCCACTTCCGTTTCTTCCGCAATCAGAATCCGTAACAGATTATCCTTAATCCCCATGGTTTCGGCACGGCGTTCCAGATTTTCCTTTACGCGGTTTTCATGTCCGGCATACGTGTTAACGACATACCATTCTTTTTTCAATTCACTCATGCTATGCACCCACTCCGATTAAACGCAATACAGCGGCAACCAAAGTTTCACACAATACGAAGAACGCCGCAAACAATGCGCAGAACAATAATACCTTACCGCTCTTTTCTGCCAATTCACCGGCACCCGGCCAACGGATTCTTTTTACTTCCGTCATGATTCCTTCCAAACTGAACCACTTCATTTTCAAGACCTCCTATTTCGTTTCCTTGTGGACTGTCTTCTTTCCACACTTTTTACAAAACTTACTCAAAACAAGACGTTCCGTACTCGTTTTTTTGTTTCTGGTTGTTATATAGTTGCGGGAAAGACATTCGGTACAAGCTAACGTAACTTTTTCGTTCATATACAACAACTCCTTATCTACATATGCTTCATAACTTTATCACACTCACACTTGTTAGTCAAACAAGCGCTTCATGTTTCTTTTGATTTTCTGCAGTGTATTATCCACGGTTTTCGGCTTGATATTCATCTGTTCCGCAATCGACTGATAACTGCTGCCACGCTGATACCGTTCAAAGATTTCCTTCTCCTTCGGACTCAGGGATTCATAATACGAATCCCAGCGTGTTTCATACGTCCGGTACATAAAACTCCATACCGGATCAAAGAACGGATCCTGACTGGGAATCCACTCCGCACGATACGGATCTTCATCTTCGGCCACAAACAGCAATCGTTCTCTGGAAAAAGGTACTATTTTCTGGAAATACCGGATATACGTCCGGCACATGGACGACAGGTCTCTGTCAACACACACTCTCATATAGTGTTGAAAACCGCAGTTGCGGTCCACCCGGTACGAACCGATTGCCTTCGCCAGACCGATCCGGGTAATCTGTTTCGCCTCTTCCGTCTCCGTACATCCGATGGTACGTAAATGTCCTTTTGCCATCGACTGCAGAAGCGGTTCATACTTTCCTGCCAGAATCGTAACGGCAGACTCCTGGTTCTGATGAATCAGATACAGCAATTCGTCATCCGTATGCGTCATAGTCATTCCCCCTTATGCAGGAAACCGTTGTGAATAAATCTGATACAGCAACACTCCCGCAGCTACGGAAGCATTCAGGGAACTGACTTCACCGGCCATCGGCACAATCACGCAATAATCGCATTCCTTCTGCACCAGGCGGGAAATTCCGAACCCTTCCGACCCGATTACCAGTACCAGCGGTACATTGTAATCCGGTTTCCGGTAATCGATTGCCTCATGACAATCGGCACCGCACACCCAGAAGCCCTTTTCTTTCAGTTCTTTCAGCGTCTGTGTCAGATTCGTAACCTGTGCCACCTTCACCGTATCAATCGCCCCGGTGGAAACCTTCGCTACCGTCGGGGTCAGTCCGATGGAACGATGCTTTCCGATGATGACGCCATCCGCACCGACACAATCACAGGTCCGTAAAATCGCTCCCAGATTGTGCGGATCTTCCAGCCCGTCCAGCATCACCAGAAGCGGCATTTTTCCGGCAGGAACAGCATCCAGGATTTCCTCAAGAGAATACGTCGTAAATTCCTTCATCTTAATCATAATTCCCTGATGTACCCCGTTCTCACTCAGACGGTCCAGTTCCTTGCGGGAAACCTTACGCACCGGATAGTTTGTCCCTTTCAGCAAAGACTGATACGGCTTCAGATCCGTCCCTTCCTGTATAAGAAGTTCCAGAATCTGCTGCGGACGTTTCATCATCTGCATCACAACGTTTTTTCCGTAAACATATTGTGCCATACTATCCCTCCACGAATGTCCTAACAACATCCCACATTTGTGTCAGCCGTTCTTCCTGTTCGGTCAATACCCAATACCCCCACAACGCTTCAAACCCGGTAGAGATATGATATGTCTGCACGTCGGTATTCTTCGGTGTCGTATTGCTTTTGGCATTTCTTCCCCGTTTATACACGTCCAGTTCCGTTTCACTCAGAAGCTGACAATCCAGAATGTGCTCCATGATTCTCGCCTGTGCTTTTGCGGATACAAACTTCACAGACATTTTCTGCAGCATCTGCGGACGAACATGACTTGTCGATACAAGATGTTTACGAACCAGCAGGCTGAAATGCGCATCCCCCACAAAAGCCAGCGACAAGGAACCAATCTCCATGATTTCCATATCCACACTTCCAATCTAAAAGAAAAGAACACCGAGGTGCTCTTCTCAACGTCACTATAATAAACCACTTTCCATCAGTTGTAAACGGTATTTATCGGCTGTTTCGAAATCTTTGTTCTTTTTCGCTTCGTTCCACATCCGGTAGTTTTCCTTATCCGTTTCCGTTACGTGCAATGCCGTAAATTCAATACCCAGAACGTACATCATCTTTTCCAGCGCCCGTACTTCCTTACCGACCGCAGTATAATCAATTTCCTTGGTACGTAACGTCTGGTTCAGTTTCTTCACACAGTCAAATACGGACTTGTAGGCATTCGGCGTATTCAGATCGTCATTCATTGCTTCGATAAACTGTCCGAACACTTCTTCATCCAGATCATCCCCGAAGGTAACGTCAGACATCAATGCCTTGACCATCGCCTGTTTCCATGCCGTATAGACCTTGTTGTATTCCGTCTTGGCACCGTTGATGGTTTCTTCGGTATAGTTCAACGCATCCCGGTATTTTGCCGACAGCAATACCCAGCGGACGACTTCATAACCCAGATCCGCAATGACGTCCTTTGCCCAGTACGTATTACCGGCGGATTTACTCATCTTACCGCCATCCAGATTCAGCATACCGTTGTGCATCCAGTAATTGGACAGGCCGTGACCGTTCACCGCTCTGGATTGTGCCACTTCGTTTTCATGGTGCGGGAACTTCAGGTCCTTTCCGCCGCCATGGATATCAATCGCACCCGGTCCGAATTCCTTACCAATCATAACCACACATTCCGTATGCCATCCCGGTCTTCCTTTTCCCCAAGGAGAATCCCATTGAATACCGTCTTCCGTCTTTTTCCACAACGCAAAGTCCAGCGGGTTCCGTTTCTTGGAATTTTCTTCAATCCGGGCACCGACCTGCAGCTCTTCCGGATTCTGATGGGACAGCTCCCCGTATTCCTTCACCTTGTCAACCGCAAAGAATACGTCACCGTCCACGTTGTACGCATACCCGGTCTGTACCATTTTATCGATAAACGCAATGATGTCTTCCATCGTTTCGGTAACCTGCGGTGTAGCGGACAACGGAATCGTATGCAGACTTTCCCGTACCGCATTGTACGCATCCATATATCGTCCGGCAATCACCGTTTCTTCCACA
>JABUSI010000059.1 GCA_021442745.1 Erysipelotrichaceae bacterium
AGTATGGTACAAATCCTTTTTTGTATGAATGAGCATAGAAGGAGCAGGAAAACGGATCTGAACTCAACGATAAACAAGAGAGGAGAAAGGAAGGTTTCGGCATCCAACAATTTGGAATTCAGTAATATTAAAAAAATTAATAACTATTAAGAATGAATAGAGTTAATTAGATTTTTGCGCGACCTTCCAAAGATTGTATTGCATTCTGGAAATAGAAAAAGTATGTAACAGATTGCATGAACCGGATAAACCAAAGTATATTGTTAAATCAATTAGATGATACATTAAGTCTCAATATGACTGTCTGGAGAGAAATGTCTGAATGATCCGGAAATAAGAAAACAGAAAAAATTATACAGTTACGTTGCTCATAATCTGAATAAGAACACGAAGTGCTTCTGTTTGATAGCCGGTTACATCTTTAAAAAGGAATTTTAGGAATCGAAAATATAGGAACACAGATTGTATACAAAGCTTTCTTTATAAACAGTATGCTATGTAATGATATAAGAGTATTGATTTACAAAAATACAGAAATCTTGACTTGTCCAGGCAAAAATCCTGTAATGACAACATAAAATATGATGGAAATTCTTTATTTCGGATAGTTAATTGCTATACAAATTCAGGAAAGAAAAGAAATACATATGCATGCTTTGGTTGTATATAAACTGTCTTTGTATAAAGAGAATCCTTTGCAAATTTGAAAATTCATCGTGTAAAGATGATGATTTTATTTATTATATATATAAATTGTAAATAAAATACTGGCTTAACGTAGTAAAACGATTTATGCTGCGGTATGTTAAAACCATTTTAAGACGCGAATCATGATCTTGTAGGACAGCAAATATATCAGCACTATTTTAATTTCATACTGTTGGAAAGATGAATAAATCCAATGCCGGCATCGGTTCTGTTTACACCTTTAAAGTCACAAATTCATATGAATAACTTAGCTTACAAAAAAATCAACATTTAACCGATTTATATATTGGTTGGATAAAATACAGATTGCATTAAGTAAAAAAGGGATACATAGTGCACAAACAAACACTTATGTATGATTAGAGTATTGCATAAATTATCAGAATACATATAACAAGGAAATCGCTTGGCTCGAGTAGAATACTTTTTGAATCTGACTGGTTTTAAGGCATTCTGCAGAGCGATTTTCTTTTGTTAGTATCTTTTCAAAAGAGAAATTTTACAGCTCTTTTAGGTCAAATTATAGAAATATAACAAAGAGACTGGCTATGATCAGAAAAATCCAGCGAAAAAACATAATGTAATAGAGAAATTCGCCGGATAAATGTATGAAAACTCAACTCAAAACGTTCCGGTATTAAGAGAAAACTCACATTGTATTCCTGGCTGGCATGCCAAAAATAAAAAAGTATAGTACAAAGTAAAATAACAACAATAAAGTGTAAAACACTATAGAATCTATAGAGTAAATGGAGGTGTTCTAATAAAATATACTGTTATGTTTATCATACGGAATATAGGTGCAAGAGTAGCTGAAAGATGGAATCAATGGTATATGAAAGAAATATATTCAGCTTTAAATATATGAGAAATGCACTTTCTTAGTAACGAATAAGATCAGCCTTAAGGCAGCAATATAAAAGAGAACCAATCTGTTAGAAAAAAGAACAGAATGTGTTTCTATTACAGAAATAAGATCTGATATGGCTGGAGTAGCTGGGTAAGAATAACCGGTTGTGTTCCATCACCTTTAAAGTACTGTTATTAAATCACAGGTGAAAAATACTATGTATGATAATAAACGGTAAATTAATTTAAGTTTCTTTACCGGGAAAATCAAATGTAATGATATGTAATCAAAATCTAGGAAAAATAGTACGGGAATCACACGGAAAATGAAGATTCAGACAGAATTTCTTTATAAAAAATATAAATTAACTTTACAAAACTACACTGATTTTTCCAAAACACTCAGACGATTTCTATATATAAACTATCTTTGTTAAGCATAAATTTCATTTATAAACAGTAGAATTACTGTAAAGATATCTCGTTTTATTTATGTTGTATAGAAGTTAGAGATATAAATAGTCTTGATTAAGGTGAAATTATCCTGCTGAAAGAATCGTATTGTTTGATTGATTTTACACTAATGGTAAATTATTTTAGTTACAAGAACACATGTAAACAGGATCGAGTATTGTGTTTAATGAGTACATATAGGTCAAAATTACAGGCAGCTCTTTATGGATCTTCCGGATACCATACCTCGATTTCAGACGCCGAAGATATGTAATCTTTCGATGATTTCACTTACGGTATCTGGGTTTCATACAATTCTTATTATATTAATAATGATGACATTAAAACTATAGAATCAATAGAGTATTCGACATATAAATCCATATATTCTTCGTTTAGGATCACTCAGATAAGAAGTATAATTTCAGATAAAAGAGTACTGTCCAAAGAATATGAATTCCTTAATATTACTAAAGAATCATAATCATATCGTTAGCTGTTTTCTGAAACGGATAAGGAGGAAACGAAATACATTGAATCTGGTTAGTTACAAGATCGTTTTTGACCTGTTATAAGCCCTGAAATTAAGTAATATACAGGCGAATTCATCAGAAAAAGAGTATTGGAGCCTCAAAATAGTTAATATGATGAAAAAAATTGGCATCATCCTGGTGCTTTCCGGTACGAGACTGTGGTTCGTGTAGTTGTAATGAATAATGGAATACACTAATGTAGGAATAGAGAAATATAGAGAAAATCAGAAAGGAGAGTATGATAATACAAACAGAATTTATGCCTGAAAGGCTGGGTTTTATAGGATTCCATAATGTGTGAAAATGCCCATAAATGTGAAAAAACTTGATTTCATCATAGGGAAAGGTATAATTATATGTACCCTGTAGGAAAGAAAGGAGATTTCAATGGCAAAAGCTCAGACAAAGAAGAAGACAAGGCGCAGACCGAAATTGTTTGTGCGTGTGATCTTCTGTGCCGTTTTAATTGGTTTAACCGGATTCTTCCTAACACAGTCCACGAAAGAAGTTGTGACGACGTTCTCCCTGAAAGCTGACATCAGCGAAGCCCAGGATGAAATTGCTGCCTTAAAGAAGGAAAGCGATATGCTGACAAACGAAAAGGAAAAACTGTCAGATGAGAACTATGTAAAGAACTATGCTCGTGGTGAATACACCATCACCAAAAAGGGTGAACAGATTATTCATTTGCCGAACACAAACGGTGGAACCAACGAAGATTCTGATGAAAAATAAAGAGAGTCCTAAAAATAAGGGCTCTTTTTTATACAATTGTCATATTTTGTTTGACATTGTCTTTATATATATTACAATAAAGACAAAGGAGAACTGAAGTATGGCACAGGTATTGGTAAATTTTAGAATGGATGCGGATTTGAAGAAAGACATGGAAACATTGTGTGATGATCTGGGTATTACAATGACTGCGGCCTTTACGATGTTTGCAAAGAAGGCAGTACGGGAGCAGAGAATTCCGTTTGATGTTTCAGTTACTTCAAAACCGGAACCAAAGAAAGAAGTAAAAGAATCCGGGATGGATGAACTGTTTACTTTAGATTAAAAGAGAAGTAGGAAACTACTTCTCTTTTTATATTGTTAATATGTTGTAAATATACTATGTAGTATTTCTTGTGTTTCTGCAGCAGTTTCGATGGATAACATGACCATAAAGTTGTAAATTCCCATGTTTTGAAAGACATCGGTTTTATGTATGACGTTGTAAGGTTCTTCTTCCAGAATGTGCATTTTACACGTATGGTCAAACAACAGCGGGTAAGTATGCTCATG
>JABUSI010000193.1 GCA_021442745.1 Erysipelotrichaceae bacterium
GCCTTGAATACCGCTACGTAATTCGTATTCTTTTCCGCTCTGACCGTATATTCCATCTCATCCGACAGAATCTCACTTGCCAGCTGCAGATCGGTATATTCCTTGACTTCAGCAACCGTACCTTCGTACCAGCCGGTAAATTCATAACCCTTGACAGTAAATACCTGTAAGGATACGGACGTACCGTACGTTACGTTGGTTTCGCTGCCGTAAACATAAATCTTCGCATCGTCATGTTCCACCGCAAAGCCGCTTCCCGTTACGCTATACGTTTCTCTGGTATAGTAGTATGCCAGTTCGGTATTGTAGTCCGCATCAAAGGAATCGGTGCTCTTTAACTTTGTCACAACGTCCAGAACGGTATGGATTGCCAGTTCGAACGTAAAGTGTTCGGTTTCCAGAATATTTTCTGCCACTTCCACCGTTTCATCCTGTACGTAACTCTTGACTTCACGGATTGCCAGCAGATCCATCCTGCTTACCGTATACACGTTATCCGCAAATTCGCCGTTTGCGAAGTAATACGTGACATCATCGGCAGTAAACGACAGTCCGCCTGTATATTTTGTTCCGGTATACGTCGTATCGTCACAGGATACGGTTACTTCCGTACCGCTTTCCTGTAACATCGCTTTTACCGTATCGGTATCGTATGTACCGTTCGTGTTCTTGAAATAATGGAAAATCGTATGATCTTCCGGTAACGGACCCCAGGTAGCTTCCGCTCTGACACTCGCATTCGGCATAGTGAAAGAAACGTTACCGTCTTCACTTTCCGGAGCGTCTGTCCATTCGATATAGTCACCGTTTTCATCCGCAATCGTCCATACCCAGCCGGTAAATTCATAACCGTCATTGGTCGGAGCAACAAGCGTTGCGCTCTGTCCGCCACGCAGTTCGGATACTTCCGGATTTACATTGTGTTTCTTGTAATCTACGGTCAGAGTGTACTTTTCTCTTGCGTAGTAGGTATGGAAATCGATACCTTCGCTCTGTACGTAACCCTTTACGACGTTATTCGGATTCGCATCGTCATAATGCAGCCCCTCTCTGCCGTATTCGGTTACGTCAATGCTGGCTTCCTTATAGGTAACACTCGGATACTGCGTCTTCATCATCACAACGGTTCCGTTATAGGAATACAGAATCGTCGTAATGTCACTGACGACTTCCTCGCCCGTTTCAGACAAGGATGTTCTCTGTGTAATCACCGGATCGGATGCTTCCAGCAGATCGCTGAATGCCGTATCTTTTTCCGTAATGTACCGGTATGTCGTACCATCAACAACCGGATAATCAGCTAATTCATAATATGCATAAACCGTATTCAGCTCGGTCTTCTTTTCGTACCGTCCGTATACGATAATGTCGGAATTCATCACAATCGGCAAACTGACCGGTGTCGCATACGTATCATCGGTATACCACTTGATTTCATAACCGGCCTTGTCTTCAAACGCACTGTCGGCTTCCAGTTCTTCCACCAGTTCTCCTAACGCATAGACGTGACCTCCGCACAGACTGCCCACGCGATGGTACAACGTCCGTGTATCACTGTTACGATACGTGATCGCAAAGCTGATATCCGTCGTATTGAACTTGATGCTCGTACCCCAGCCATGGGAATACAGGTATGCACCTCTGGCATACGCACTGTCGGCATGATCCTGCTTGTATTGCGTTAAGAAATCCAGGGCATCCTGCGAACCGACTTCATTGGTTCCGCCGCTTACCGGGAAGGTATAGTTCGTCTGATGACCGACGTAGAACCGGTTGTCACTAACCGGAATGTACAGCTCATCGCCCTTGGCATAATACGTCTTGCCACCGATGACAACCGGTGTATATTCCGCTTTTACCGCACCGTAGGTATACTGCATACCGCTTTCGGTATACAATCCGACACCCGGATAGGTCGGCGTATTTCCCGGGATATAACTGACGTTTTCATGGAAGTACGCTTCGTTGGCAATATAAATGCTTGTATATGTCTTCGTACCGTCATTGTAAGTCAAAGGAACGTTCACGTTGGTACCGTATTGCAGGTTACCGCTGTTGTAATGTGCCTTCAGACGATACTGCTTCAGAGGATCGACAACGGAATAATACACACTCACCGTATTCGACGCATACCCCATGGTACACAGATCACGGTTGATGTTTGCGGTAGTTTCCGCAATGGATCCTTCGGTTTCAAACTCATACACTTTGTAGTGATCACTATTATTCAGAAGATAATGACCGCTGTAAGACGCTACGTATCCGTTATTCAGAAAATCGTAGGTGGACGGGTCAATACCCAGACCGTTTACGATACTCTTGGATTCCGGTTCTTCCCTGAAGTATTCTTCGTCTTCGAAGAATGCCAGCGGGTCGTAGTTGTATTGGGTTCCCCACTTTGCCTTCTTGGTTACGGTCGCGAATTTCTTCGCAGACGTACCCGTACCGTCAAAGTAGTAATAGGTAATGGTAGATGTAACGACTTTCCGGTCGTAGTACACCTTCAGCACAATCGGTTCCACACCGTCTTCGTTGGTATTGGTAACCACACCGTCATAGACGGACAAACCTTCCTTTTCGGTCGCATCAAAATAGTCGCGCTCCCAGCGTTTCGGATTTGCCTGTACCAGATCGGTGAAAATATGCGTCTTGGCATCTGCCTGTTCGGTATCCGCAAGGGTAATTGGCGTTCCGACGAAATCCCAGAACGTCCAGGTATACTTGTCATACGTACCGGTTGCCGTTTCAAAGTAGGTTTCTACGATATAGGAACCCAGAATCTTTTCTATAAACTGACGGGTAGCCGTTACGTTACCGGCCGGCATCGTAGCCGGTTCACTGTCCGTAGACCATCCGGTATAACTTGCCAGAACATGGTTATCCGGTACCGGTGTCCACAGATCCTGTTCGTACGTATTCATGTTTTCCGGCATCAGAGCTCCGTACAATACGTCCCAGTCTTTGGTGTAAATCAGATTGTCGCCGCCGACTTTACCGACCCATACATTCAGGGTAGCGGTATACGTATTACGGTCATAGTACACGTTGATATACAACGGTGAATCCTTGGACGCAATCGGTGTTGTGATCGCATCGGACAAATCCCCGTGGGTTGCCCCGTTTTCATTTCCGTAAGACAGGGCAATACCGACATAAGAGAACCCTTCCAGGTTGTCTGCCTTGTCTTCGTTAAAGGAAACGTTCATTCCGCACAATCCGCCTAAATCCCGGTTCTTGGCTGTAACCAGAGTATACGTATCGGCAGCCGTACGCTGGTCTTCTTGTAAATTCTGAACATAATACCGGATGTAATACGTGGAATCGTTCGCAACGAAATTACCGGTAGCCACCAGATTGTGTGCCGGCATTGTTGCAGGAGCTTCCGCTTCATCCGTAAAATTCCATCCGACAAACGAATAGCCTTCGTATTCCGGCTTACTGTTTTCCAGATAGTCCGCAACGTTTTCACCATATACAAACGTTTCGGTCGTTGTTACCGCTTCGCTTTCACCCGGATAGGTAAAGCTTGTCGTAATCGTATACGATTTCCGCTTATAGTAAATGCTGACGTACTGGTCGTCATCGGTAATCGTGATTTCTTCCGCTTCATGGCTGAAATCCCGTTCAAATCCGACATAACCCCACCAGATGTCATTGCTGCTGACGGTTGTTCCGTAAACCGCACTGAAATTGTATTCCGTGTAATCTCCGTACGTACCATCCGTATCCGCAAGATATGTCCGCAGATAATACGTATACAGTTTATCCGTCCAGCAAGCCGTTAAGGTTTCATCC
>JABUSI010000149.1 GCA_021442745.1 Erysipelotrichaceae bacterium
TTCTGTATGAACGGGTATTTCAACGGCTGCGGTTATACAAAGTTTGTGATGATCCAGAGTATTGTCGGTGCTTTCTGTGTCCGGGTTCCCGTATCCTACTTTATGTCTAAAGTCACACCGGTATCCTTGTTTAAAATCGGACTGGCAACACCGGCTTCGTCCCTGTTACAGGTAATACTGTGCTTAGGGTATATGGTGTATGTGAAAAAGAAAATGAAAAAAGTGACGGTATAAAAAGATTCTGCTTATTCGGCAGAATCTTTTACTTTATCCTTTAATCCCTGTAACGGGTAATGTCCCTTTGCCTGGGTATATTTCAGATCTTTGGTTTTCGTGTGGGCGGCCTGAATCATCAGTTCGAGTTCCCTGGCGGAACAACGTAACGCACCTTGTGCATGGGCACTGACTTGTTCGAGGTTATCGGAAGTGGCGACGGTTACGGTATAGTCCTTTAACAGGTCACCGATGGCTTTTTCGATGTAGCTGTCGGCGGTCTGCCCTTTCTTGGTGTAGACGATTTCGAGGTTGTTTCTTTTCTGGGAAGAACCTTTGCCGTCCTGCAGGTAAGCATCGAATACGAGAATCATCTTACCTTTGTAGTGGGCGGCATATTCGTCGAGTATTTCGATAAGTAAATCCCTGGCGTTGGCAATCTGTGTGGTTGCCATCTGTTTCAGGTTTTCCCAGCAGAATATCATATTGTAGCCGTCTACGATCAGGCACTTCGGTTTGCTTGGTTTCGGTTTTTCGTATTTCGGTTCTTCCACCTTTTTCCGGATCTGTTCCTTTGGTAATTCCTTTTTCGGATACAGTTTGTTCATGATGCGATTCATTTCTTCATCGCTGACCTTATTGGTGTTGTATCGTGGGGTGGAAGGTTCGTATATGACGGTCTGACGCAAAGGAAGATGCATATACTCTTCGACTTCTTCAAACGGTACGACAACGCCGGCACCGTGATGGCAGAAGACACTGCCACATGGATGACTGACGTCTTCCAACGGGTTGTATCCGGTTTCTTCGATTAGTTGCCGCTGGTCTAAAGAAGGCTCGTAGGACGCAAACTGAATCTGAAAACTGCCTTTTCCCTGGGTATAGGACAGCACCTGCATCTGATAGTTCTGCAACAGGCGGATCGGTCCTTTGCCGGTTACGGTTGTAAACTGTTCGTTTGTATCCGTGACTTCTATGGTAGCCTGTCGCTGTTCCATATCAAAGTAAGCCTTGGATAGTTGCGTAGTCGGGATACGTAGGGTATAGGTTCCGTACGGTTCCAACAGTACCGATTCGTTTTTCAGTAAACCGTGGCGTAAAGCACGCATAGCCGCTTCATTGAAATCCTGCCCTTCGGTATGCTTGATGTGTCCTTTTCCGCTGATTAACGTGATCTTGATATCGGTTAATTCGCTGTTGGTTAAGACACCGGTCAATTCGGCTTCATCTAAGGCAGACAGAATCTGGTTCTGCCATTGTAATTTCAGAAAATCGACCGGACAGTCACTGACAATCTGTATGCCGCTTCCTGTCGGCAACGGTTCTAACAACAGATGGGCTTCGGCATAATGGCGGAGCGGTTCAAAGTGACCGACACCTTCGGTCGTGTTAAGAATGGTTTCCTTATAGGTAACCCGGCCTTCCTTGAACGATACATCCGTTTTGAACCGGTCAAGAATAACCTGACGTAAGATTTCAATCTGCACTTCACCCATTAACCGGGCATGGATGGATTTCTGTTCGGTATTGTACCGGAAGTCTAATTGCGGGTCTTCTTCTTTTAACTGTTGCAGCGATTGCATGAACAGGAAAGGATCGACTTCCTTCGGCAATACCATTTCATACGATAAGCAGGATTGCAAAAGTGGTGCCTGTTTGTGTTCGTAGCCGATTCCCTGTCCGATCTGTAAATTGTGAGGGCCTTTCAGGGAACAGATTTCTCCCGCAAAGACTTCGTCCTTCATCGTAAACTGGTTGCCGTGATAGAGACGGATCTGATCGACCTTTTCGTTTTCAATATAGTTTTTTACTTTTAAGGAACCACCGGTCATCTTGATGTGTGTTAACCGGTTTCCTTGCGGATCCCGGGTGATTTTGAATACTCTGGCACCGAAATCAGCAGGATAGTGCGGTTGCGGAGCATATTGATTCAATCCTTCCAGAAGTTCCGTGATACCGTCCTGCTTCAGACCGCTTCCGAAATAAACCGGGAAGATATGACGGGCGGCAATGGCTTTCTGTAAAGATTCTGCGGATAATGTATTGTTTTCTGTCCACTGTTCCAGTAATTCGTCATCCAGTAAGGCAACTTCTTCATCAATAGTATCCAGCGGGATGCAGGAAGAAGACAATTCCTTCTGTAAGGATTGCAGGATCTCTTCCTTTGTCGCATAGGAAATATCCATCTTATTGACAAACAGAAAGGTTGGAATGTGATAATCGTTCAAAAGTTTCCAGATGGTACGGGTATGGGATTGTACCGGTTCGTTGGAAGACAGAATTAAAACTGCCACGTCCAGTACCTGTAAGGTACGTTCCATTTCACAGGAAAAATCCAGATGCCCGGGGGTATCCAGAAGAGTAAAGTGTGTCTCTTTATAATCAAAACGCGCTTGTTTGAGGTAAATGGTAATCCCGCGGGATCGTTCCTGACTGTCATAATCCAGGAAGGTATCCTTATGGTCAACCCGTCCGGAAGAACGGATGGTACCGCAGGTATATAAGATTGCCTCGCTGCAAGTGGTTTTGCCGGCGTCGACGTGTGCGACCAGTCCTAACGTAATCTGTTTCATATCGTAAATTGTACCCAAAATGGTGTATAATGGCAAGCGTGCGGAGGATGTTGTATGAACCGTAAAAAAGGGATTGTGTGCGGATTGTTAAGCGGGATGTTCTGGGCATTCTCCAGTACCGTCGGACAGGTTGTGTTACAAGGCGGAACCGTATCCACCGAGTGGCTTATTCCGGTACGGATGCTGAGCGGAGGAATGCTGCTGACGGCTGTTGTATGGTTTACCGATAAGGAAGAACTGATTTCTTTGTGGAATCACAAGAAGGATTTCCTGTGGGCGTGTCTTGCCGGAATCTGCGGGAATATGATGATTCAGTATATGTTTTTCCGTACCGTACAGGCTTCCAATGCCACAACGGCTACGGTATTTCAGTTCTTAGCGCCGATTCTGCTTGTCGGATACAGTTGTATTACCGAAAAAAGACGGGTAAAAAGAAGAGAGATTCTGGCGTGTATCCTGGTAGTTGCGGGGGTAGCACTTGTCTGTACGCACGGGAACCCGAACGAAATGAGTATTACGCCGGATGCCATCCGGATGGGATTATTGATCGCGGTGTTTATGGCGATCCATTCCCTTCTTCCCAAAAAACTGTATGACCGTTACAGTGCACAGACGGTATTATGCGTATCACTGCTGGCGGGAGGTCTGGTATTGGGATTGTGTACCGGAGCCTGGACGTATTCCGTGAATCTGAGTCTGAGTACGGTACTTGGCATATCGGTAACGGTGGTATTCGGTTGTGTATTAGGGTATCTGATGTACGGAATTTCGGTAAAAGAAGCCGGTCCGGCAGGGGCAAGTGTATATTGCAGTTCGGAACCGGTATTCGCGGCTTTGATCAGTGCCTTGTTTCTCTCGATGCCGTTAGGGATATTTGATGTTATCGGATTAGCAATGGTTGTCGGAAGCGTAGTGGTTTTGTCAAAGGAGTGAATCTCCTTTTTTCTTTTGAAACAA
>JABUSI010000215.1 GCA_021442745.1 Erysipelotrichaceae bacterium
CCCAGCTGCCGTAAACTTTCACTGATGCCACCCGTTGTCGGCTGACCGTCCGGTCCGCTTGGCGTCACTTCATCGGAAATCATACACGTACTGGCCATATAGGTACCTGTTGTCAGTACCACACATTTCGCCATATATTCGGTACCATCCTGCATCCGGATGCCTTTTACTTTTCCGTTCTCTGCCAGCACGGTTTCCACGATGCCTTCCAGAACCGTTAAATGTTCCTGTGCAAGACAAACATCCTGCATCATCTGTTTATACGCTATCTTATCGGACTGTACCCGCAAAGACTGTACGCCCGGCCCTTTGGTCGTATTCAGCATTTTCACCTGCAGCGCCGTCTTGTCCGCAGTAATCCCCATCTGTCCGCCTAAGGCATCGATTTCCCGTACGACAATCCCCTTAGCCGGCCCTCCGATGGACGGATTGCAAGGCATCGACGCAATCATATCCGTCCGGATGGAACACAACAAGGTTTCAAAACCGTTCCGGGCACATGCCAAAGCCGCTTCTACCCCTGCATGTCCTCCTCCCACTACAATAACATCCATACCTGCACATCCTTTCATACTCCATTTTATTCTACCACATTTTTAACGGTTGAGGTTTTCCGATAACTTGTTTATAATGTACGGGTAAACAGGAGGTTTTATGGCATTTTATTTAATTGATTATGAGAACGTCAATAAAGATGGAATGCGTGGAATCAGTCAGTTAACACAATCTGATACCGTATGCATCTTCTATTCCGAAAATGCCTCAACCATGACTTTTGATTTACACGAACGCATCAATCAGTCGAAAGCTCACATCACGTTTGAAAAAGTGGATGTGAAGTCAAAAAATGCGTTGGATTTCCAGTTGGTTTCTTACCTTGGATACTTAATCGCAACAAACCCGGACGAACAATTCACGATCATCAGTAAAGATACCGGTTATCGTGCAGCAACTCGCTTCTGGCAGTTACGCGACGTCACCATTACCCAGATGCATGATTTAACCGAAATTCCTGTGGTATCGCCAATGATTGAACACACCGAACCGGAAACGGAAGAAACTTTACCGGAAGAAACACCTGTCGAACCGGTGATTGCGGCAGACCCTGTCGTCAACACACCTGTTACGCCGACCGTTGTTTCCGCCGAAGCATTCATCCATTCCGATGAAGGAAAGAAAGTCATTGAAGAACTTATTGCGAAAAACCGCACCAAACTCGAGTTAAACAATGCCCTGGTAAAGAAATACGGCAGTACCCGCGGAGGAGAAATCTACAACCAGGTAAAATCCCTGGTAAAAAGCGAACCTGCACCGGAACCGGCTGTTTCAAGTTCCAAAAACGATAAGGAACCTGTTGCAACCGTCAGTTCCGCTGACAGTTTCCTCTCTGCACAGAAAGACGAAGAAGAAATCCGTGCAATGATTTCCAAATACAAGACCAAGCAAGGTCTGAACAATGCGTTAATCAAAAAATTCGGTAACTCCCGAGGTGGCGAAATCTATAAGAAAATCAAGCCGCTTCTGAAGGACAAAAAAGGCAAATAAGACGTTCTCAAACAAAAAAAGATCTTTCGGAGCAATCCCAAAGATCTTTTCTTTTTTACAGATTTTTCAATACGTCCGCTAAGTCCAGCAAGACTTCTTCCGCCTGCGGCAATACCCCGACCTTTTCCATAAAACCATGGTCACAGCCAAGATAGCGAAGATTCCGGATGTTCACACCCTCTGCGCGCACCCGCTTCACAAACGCATCATTGCTTAAACGAAGCCAGTCATATTCCCCGCATACCACCGTCATATCCGGTAACCACGACAAATCCGGACAGCTTGTAATGCACACAACCGGATCATGGGCATCGATTTTACCATGCAGATAATAATCCATCACACCGGCATACCGGATCCGGTCCACCCGGTTTTTCGCATAAATCTTATGTTTGTCAATCGCTTCAAAGATATCCATCGTATCCACACCGTCGTATTGCGGGAAATCCATCATAAATCCCGAATAAAACTCATACGCATACGCAATGTGATGCAACTCTTTATCCAGAACCAGACAACTGTTTGTCAATCCGCCACCGGCACTGTCCCCGCTGACAACGATTTTATTCTTATCAACCTGCAATTCATCCGCATGTTCATAAATCCATTCCACCATCGCATGACAGTCATCCACACCGGCAGGAAACGGATTTTCCGGTGCCAGGCGATATTCCGGGAAGATAACCTTACAACCGCTCTGTTCGGCCACAAAGCGCATCGCCATACGGAATTCCGCAACATCACCCGTCATATACCCGCCGCCATGCAGATACAATAACACGGCACGGCCCGGCGCAAAATCCACCGGTGTGAACGTATACACATCAATGTAATGCGTTCCGTTGATTTCCACCAGATCTTCGCTTTCCGTAACATTTGTACTCGTAATGTCATAACTGACCTTATCCGGACGCACCCGCTGGCCATACAGACTGAACTTCGCCTTCTTGTCCAGCGCCTTCACGTTCATCTTGATTTTCGTCGTTTCCACAACCCGCGGATCCATCACATGTTCACGGTCATCATCCGGAACCGGCTTCATAATGATTTCTTCACCGTCAATCCTTGTTGTATACGTTTTATTCCGTATTAAACTTACCAAAGCATCATCATACAGTTTCATATTCTTTCCCTCACAGAAAAACGGGTCTGACGTAAATCAAACCCGTTGTTTTCAGACGTTACGTCTTATTTCTTTTTGAACAAATCTCCAAACTTCGGAATGGTTACGGTAGCTTCATCATCTTCCGGATATTCCCAGTTTGTGAACATAACACCAACGAATGTCAATACAGCGGCAATACCAACGGCGATGAATGCCTTTGTCATGTTGCTTGGATCGCTTGCGCTATAGAACAGCGGCAGGTTTGTCAGGTAGTAAGCACCGAACGCATAAGCCTTTGTGCCAACGATACCGTTATATACAGTTACTAAGAAACCGGAAATACCGTTCACGAAGAACAATACCGGAACACGGTACAGGATACCATAGGTTGTCGGTTCAGAGATACCACCGAACAATGCAGAAATAGCAGCCGGGATACCAACGTTACGACCCTTGACAGACTTTGTCTTCAAAGAGAACCACAATGCGGTGAAACCAGGAACGGTTGTTCCGGCAAAGAACCACAGGTTGATAACGTCATCATAACCCAAAGTCATGAAGTTTGTGGTAGCAATCGGGATCAATGCCAGGTGGAAACCAGGACAGAACATACCGAATGTCATAGAGAACAGGTAGATTGCAGGAACGGTCAGCCATGGTGTTGTCTGACGAACGAAGTTAATACCTGCAGCGATGTAGTCTGTAATCAGATATCCCAAAGGACCTGTTACCGTAAAGGTAATCAAAGACATGATCAGAATCAAACAAACCGGCTTTAAGAAGTAACGGATTACGTTCGGAATAATCTTCTTCAAAACAGCATCCACTTTACTCATTACCCATACAGACAATACGATTGGCAATGTAGAGCTTTCATAAGTTGCCAGATATACAGGGAGACCAAAGTAAGAAATGAATCCCGTTTCAGAACCGGCATTAACCATATTGACCCAGCCCGGATACAACAGGATACCTGCCAGTAACATAGCCATCGGAATTTCCACGTTAAACTTCTTGGCAGAAGTATACGCAACCATCATCGG
>JABUSI010000098.1 GCA_021442745.1 Erysipelotrichaceae bacterium
AGGAATTACTCCTTCTTTCTGTTCCGCCCAGCGTAAATTGTATGCTTTCTTTTTCAATGCGTTTAAATTGACGTTCTCGTTGGTGAAATAGTTCATATCCGACTTCCTCCCGTTTTTTAGATTTTACTTCTGATTCCGTATAAAAAACAAGACTGCTTCCAGAATTTGTTCCTGTTGTTGTTCAAAAGTTATGGTTGCCGTACCGTCGTTTTTCTGTAATCCGTAATTTCCGAACTGCGCGTGGTTTCCACCGGAAATGACTACTTCTTCCAGATTGGAAGGAAAATTCACCCGTCCCTCTTCATATGACTGCTGATTTAACACGTCATCCTCCGTAGCCAGAATGGACAATGCCCGGAAATCATCATCTTTTAACGGTTTGATCGGATACGATGCCATGAAAATCATGCCGTCAAAATCCGAAATATTCTTTGCGGCATACTCACTGCCAATCACACCGCCTAATGAATGCCCTGCCAGATACCAGTAATCATAAGTATGGGAACTGCGGACTTCCTGCAGGTTTTCCGTCGCAAAAAAAGCCAGGTGATACGGTTGTTTCACAATATAACAATCCACTCCCTGTTCACTCAATTCCTTCATCAACGAGGAATATGCCTGTTCATCCGTCAAGGCACCGGACAGGAAAATCAATGCCGTATCATTACCTTCCTTTGTATATTCATATGCCGCTTTGCTTTCGTTGGTCGAAGGGACAACCGAAACTGCCCGGTTGTATGAATTCCCGTAACATGCCAGAATTACAAAACATACCAGCATCAGTTGTGCGAAACAATTGATTCCCTGTTCAATCCAATTCGACTTTACATCGTTCGGATCCAGTTTACCGGCACATACACCCATCATACAGAATCCCAGAACACTCAGTAACAGCAACAGCCATCCGGGGAACCAGAGTATGCTTTGCACAATGGTCTGTACATTCACCATCGAATGATTCACAACCAGAGACACTGCAATCAGAACACCGCCAAGCGGCATCGTTGTCCGCATCTGCATAAACAAAAAACGGACGTCTTTTTTCCAAATTGCCAGAATAAGTTTCCACAATACTTTTCCGAATCCTGCCAGAGTACACAGAATTGCCCCTGCCGCAAACAATACGGACGGGAAAACCTGATATATTACCGCCATGCTGATCCCAAAGAGAATACACGGAACGGCATCGACAATTGTCATGGAAATACTGGCTTCTAACTGTTCTTTCATAATAACCTCGCAAAAAAAGAATTATACACAATTTGCGCTTTGATGGAAAGTATGGGATAGTATTTACGGAGGCGAAATCTATGAAAGTTTTAATTGCTGCCACAAAACCCGAACTGACAAAACCGCTGTGTCTCTTTTTTCAATCGCGTAACGTGGAACCGATTCTCGTCGATTGTACAAAATACCACTGCACTCTCTCACAATTACTGAACAAAGAAACAACAAGTCCTCTTCTTCAGAAACCGTTTGCGAACTGTTTGCTGGTATTTGACAGGATACCGGACCCGTTTTTTGACCGTTTGCTGAATGAACTGAAAGCCGAGTTTCCGCACACGTATTTTCTGAAAGCGATTACTACCGCAACCAACCGGAACTGGACGGTGCAATACTTATATAAGGAGCTGTTACAGGAAGTGCAGGCTTTCCAATCGATGCGATAGTGTCGGTTGTTTTTTTACACAAAAAGTGCTTAAATTATAAAGTCTACAATTCATGGAGGCATATATGAAAATTATTATTGTAGGGTGCGGAAAAGTCGGCTATACCATTGCCGAACAGCTGGCACAGGAAAAGCATTCCGTCACCGTCATTGACAATTCATTGGAACGATTAAGCTCCATCCGGGATGCGTTTGACGTCATGACCATATGTGGCAACGGCTCCAGCGTTTCCGTTCTGAAAGAAAGCGGAATCAAAGACACCGATATGTTCATTTCCGTCACAAACTCGGATGAACTGAATTTATTATGTTGTTTGCTCGCAAAAAATCTGCATGAGAATATTATCACGGTTGCCCGTGTCCGGAATCCGATTTATAACGAAGAAACCGTTCTGTTACAGAACAGTCTGGGCATTTCCATGATTATCAATCCGGAACAGAAAGCCGCAATGGAAATCTCACGGCTTTTGAATTTCCCTTCCGCAATCACCATCGACCCGTTCGCAAGAGAACGAGTCCGTCTGGTAAAATTCAAAGTAACCGAAAGTTTAAATCTGGACGGTTTATCCGTAATGGAATTGTCCAGGAAAATACAACTGGATATACTGATTTCCGGTGTTCAGCGTCAGGATCAGGCATTTATCCCGAACGGGGATTTCGTATTGAAAAACGGTGATCTGGTATCGGTATTGGGTACAAGTGTCAACATTGCGAAATTCTTCCATAAAATCGGTCTGAAGAACCGACGGGTACGCAACTGTATGATTATCGGCGGCGGTCCTACCACCGTCTATCTGGCCAAATCTCTGGCCGAAATGAAAATCAAGGTTACTATTATTGAACAATCCAAAGAAAAATGCGACCATCTGGCAGAAATTCTTCCGTCCTGTTACATCATTCACGGCGACGGCACAAACCGGCGCTTGCTGGAAGAAGAAGGAATCAATCAGGCAGAAGCATTCGTTTCACTGACCAATATTGATGAAGAAAACATTCTGATCAGTTACTACGCAGCACGTAAGGGAAACTGTAAAGTCATTACGAAAATCAACCGGATTGACATGAAGGATTTCATGGACAGTTTCAATATCGGCAGTATCGTTTCTCCGAAATACATTACTTCGGATTCCATTATCCAGTACACCCGTGCAGCATCCAACTCCTACGGTTCCAACGTAGAAACGCTGTATCACATTCTGGACGGCCGGGCAGAGGCACTGGAATTTGCGGTAAACGAAAAAAGCAGAGTCATCAACACCCCGCTGAAAGATCTGAAAGTCAGGGACAATACTCTGATCGGCTGTATTATCCGGGAAAGCGATGTGATCATTCCCCGCGGTAATGATATGATATGCTCCGGTGATGGTGTCGTAATTATCACAACACATACCGGAATGAACTCTCTGGAAGATATTCTGCGGTAACCGTTTATGAACATAGGAATGTTAATCTATATTATCGGGTGGGCATTGAACCTTGTCGGAGGTTTCATGATTATCCCGATTGTAACGGCTCTGTTTTATCAGGAACCGATATATCCTTTTCTGCTTACTGCCGGAATCTGCCTGGTATTCGGTATCCCGATGACATTGCGCAAAATCAAAACGTATCAGTTACATGCCAAAGACGGCTGTATCGCTGTTTCTCTGTCCTGGGTCGTCATCAGCGTATTCGGAATGCTTCCGTTTTTAATTGGCGGTTCAATTCCGAACGTCATTGATGCTCTGTTCGAAACCGTATCCGGATTCACAACCACCGGTGCCAGTATATTAAATGATGTGGAATGTTTACCATACTCCATTATTATGTGGAGAAGTTTCACACACTGGGTCGGAGGTATGGGACTTCTGGTATTCTTCTTAGCGTTAATCCGATTACCGGGTGGTTCTCATATGAACTTAATGAAAGCAGAAAGTCCGGGGCCGTCCGTCAGCAAGCTGGTTCCGAAGATTCAGTCCACTGCGGTTATTCTGTATGCGATTTATTTCGGATTGACTTTATTGGAAATCGTT
>JABUSI010000190.1 GCA_021442745.1 Erysipelotrichaceae bacterium
GGGATACACAAACGTGATGGGAGAGTACGTCTACTATATCGACGGGAAGTATATCCGCCGTTGCAACGGATTGATCAATGTGATGGGTGAATATGTCTATTATATTGACGGGAAGTATATCCGCCGTTGTAACGGACTTATGAATGTAATGGGTGAATATGTCTATTATATTGACGGGAAGTACATCCGTAAGTGTAAAGGTTATATGAATGTAATGGGGGACTATGCGTATTATATTGATTAGTTAAGGATTGAAAGTTTGTTCAAGGAATCGGGATGCCGGTTCTTTTTTTATGTAGAACGATGACGGATTTTACGGATGTAATATAAATTGAAATAAAAATATCAAAATTATTGATATAAATACATATATTTCATAAAATAATGATATACTGACTAAGAACAACAGGAGGTGTATTATCTTGTTAATTGAATTTCGTTTTACAAATTACCGTTCTTTCCGAAAGGAAGCAAGCCTTTCTATGGAAGCAACGGGTTTGAGTTCATTCAAAAGTTGTCTGATACCATTCTCATCAAGTGTAAAGGTATTGCCTGCCTGTGCAATCTATGGGAAAAACGGAGGCGGCAAGAGTAATGTGATTCGTGCTTTCTGGGTTGCCGTACAGTTTATCCGGAATGCACAGAGAACACAGCATGAGTGTGCGCCAATTCCTGTCAATCCGTTTGCGTTGAATGATTACTCCAGAAACGAACCGACGTCGTTTGACTTTGTGTATACGGTTAACGGGATAAAATACTGGTATGGTTTCTCTGCGACAAGAGAAAAAGTGGTTTCCGAGTATCTGTATCATGCGCCGAAAGGACAGAAATCCTTGATCTTTAACAGAAAAAAACAGGAATTTACGTTTACGGAAGAAAAGATAAAGAGAGGCATGATTGGAGAAATGGTAGCCGAAAACCAGCTGTTTTTTTCTGTTGCCTGTACGATGAATGATATCCCTTGCGTATCTGCTATGCGTTGGTTTCGCAATCAGATATATTTTTCCCGGGATTACTCGGACATTCCCGGACAACTTCTGGAGTACTCCGAGGATAAAAACATGCTGAAAGCGATATCCGATTATGCGAAGGTTGCAGATCTGGGTATTCAGGAGATGTTGTTCGAGTTTGGTGACAAGGAGATAGATGAGGAAGTTTCGTTGCCGGATGATATTCCGGATGATATCAGAGAGGCATTGGTACAATTCATGCACGCTCTTTCCGAATCGTCACATAACGGAGAAATGCGCCTGAAGATGGGTGAGGTTTCTGCAAAAGCAAGACATCTCGGAACAGACAGAGATGGGAAGGAATCTTCGTATCTGTTAGATCTTTCCGACGAATCCGATGGTACCAGAAAACTGATGGCACTTGCTCCGGCAATCGAATCCGCTTTGGGTACGGGGGGTGTTCTGCTGGTAGATGAACTGGAACGTCAATTGCACCCGAAACTTGTCCGTTTTATTATCGCAAAGTTCCAAAGCAAAAGTTCAAACCCAAACGGTGCACAGTTGATTTTCACCACTCATGACACGGAACTCATGAATCTGGAATATTTACGAAAAGACCAGCTGTACCTTGTGGATAAGCAGGATAAAGACGGAACATCGGAACTTTACAACATCAGTGAGTTTGGTACCCGGACGACAGATAATATCCGAAAGGGATATCTTGTCGGAAAGTATGGGGCAATACCGGAAATCGAGGTTGAGGAGGTGGAATAATGCCTCATCGTACAAGATCTGTTAAGCCATATGTCATTGTTTTCTGCGAAGGAGAAAGCGAACAGGCTTATACGGATTTTCTGAAGAAGGAATTTCACGACGTAGTATCCATAAAGCGTGTGAAGACGACCGGCTTGTTTGAAGAAGCCGACAGCAGGTTCAAAAAAGACAGGACTTACCGTGATTATACGGAAGTAACGGATGAAATCTGGTTCTTTTTTGACGTGGAAGAAAAAGACAAAACTTTCTGGGATGCGAGACTGAAAATCATCAGGAGATTGCGTTCCTTACGAAAGAATCCGGGCATTAAGGTTCGTCTGCTGATGACAACCGGCTGTATGGAGTATTGGCTTATGCTGCATTATGAAATGTATATTCCGTCAATCCAAACGATAGCGGATAAGCAGCATGTTATACAACGGTTAAAGACGATAGAACCGAATTACAGAAAAGGAAATGAGGAGGTAACTGCTAAAATCGCTCAGCATTACCCGACTGCTGTCACAAACGCAAGGGAAACTGTTATTCGTTTGCTGCAGGAAGGTTTACCGGGGATGGAAGATACGGATGAACGTAACGGCTGGTTATGCCGGAAGTGTCTGACATTTTCAACTGTTTATGAAGCGATTGATTTTCTGGTTTCTTTAAAACCAAAGATGTAAACAGTAACAAGCCATCCTATACAGGATGGCTTCGTATTATATCATTATAGTCATGTTGAAGATGAGCCATTCGTTTTTGCTGAAGAATATCATGATGACGATAGAAGACTTTTCCTGTAACGAGCAAGTTTGAGGGCCTATTCTTGAAAAACAGGTTGCATCACATATATTCCACGTAAAAAGTGTAGTCATTCACATTTATTCACTGTAAAAAGTGTTGTTTGACTACACTTTTTCGTTGTAATTTTTGTAAAGCCGTGATAAGTTATGCTTGTAAGACAGTTTTGGAGGTGGGTTATGTACAGATTCGCATTGGAAAAACTGAATACATGGAAAGAAAAAAATAACAGAAAACCTTTGATTATTGAGGGAGCAAGGCAGGTTGGTAAAACGTGGCTGATGAAAGAATTCGGCAGAACTTCCTATGCGGATACGGTATATATCAACTTTGATTCCAATTCCCAGATGGCAGGATTGTTTGCCGGGGATTTAAATATCGGGTATCTGATCATGGGGTTGGAATTATACAGCGGAAAAAAGATAAATCCGGATGATACGCTGATTATATTTGATGAAATCCAGGAGGTGCCAAGGGCATTGACGGCACTGAAATACTTTTATGAAGATGCACCGCAATATCATATTGTGTGTGCCGGCTCTCTTCTGGGTATTGCGTTGCATGAAGGTACATCCTTTCCTGTCGGGAAAGTGGATTTCTTAAAACTGTATCCTTTGTCCTTCAAGGAGTTTCTGATGGCAACCGGAAAGGGACAGTTTGCGAAAGCGTTGGACGATAAGAACTTTGGCCTGATTACTTCGTTTAAGCAAACCTATATTACGTCCTTAAAACAATACTATTATGTGGGCGGTATGCCGGAAGCGGTGCAAAGTTTTGCCGGATACGGTGATTTTAATGAAGTAAGAGACATACAAAAGAGAATTCTCGAAGCGTATGAACAGGATTTTTCAAAACATGCACCGATAGAAGTTGTACCTAAAATCCGAATGATATGGAATAGCATTCCGTCTCAGCTGGCAAAGGAAAACAGGAAATTTATCTATGGTCTTGTGAAGGAGGGTGCCCGTGCCAAGGACTACGAAACCGCAATTATGTGGCTTTGTGACTGCGGACTGGTACATAAGGTGAGCAGGGTAAACGCTGCCGGTATTCCTCTGAAGGCGTATGAAGATGTAAAAGCGTTTAAATTGTTT
>JABUSI010000419.1 GCA_021442745.1 Erysipelotrichaceae bacterium
TGATGATTCCTATGTGGCTGAACGCAATCATTCCGCCAATCGTTCTGTATATCTTATTGGCAATCGGTTTCTGTCCGGTACCATCTGCTCCGATGCAAATGTGGTATCTGCCGATTTACATCCAGGGATTCCTGTCAACAGGAAGCATTATGGGTGTTGTAACAGTAGTCATCTTAACCGTTGTATCACTGTTAATCTGGTATCCGTTCTTTAAAGTCTGGGATAAGGCAGAAGCAGAAAAGGAAGCTCTGGAAACGAAATAACAGATTCCTCAGTATATAAACACAAACAAGAAGAAGGGCATTACGCCCTTCTTCACAATGTAGTTTGAAAAACATAGATAAGGAGAATAACAAGATGAATATTATCACTCATGCTATGTCAATTATTATGGATGCCGGAGATGCAAGAATGGATTGCGTACGGGCACTGGAAGCCTTAAAACAATGGAATTTTACCGATGCGGAAAACTTCCTGAAAACCGCAAAGGAAAAGATTGTCAGTGCTCACGTCAAGCAGACACAGGTCATCCAGTTGGAATCGGCAGGCGAAATTCCGGATTATTCCATTCTCTTCACACATGCACAGGATACGTTAATGACGGTAGACAGTGAAATCGAACTGGTGGAACATTTAATGGAATTGTACAAGAATATTGATACCCGGTTCCAGGCATTGGAAAAATAATTCTTTATCCGAAAAGAAAATGCAGATATGATCTGCATCTTTTTTTATATTGTTTATTCAATACAATCCACCATGTTCTGTAAGAATTCCTCGTAGGTCTTGGATTGTGCCACCGCGTCCAGGTTCTTTCGGGATGTCAGTAAAACAACAAGGTTGTCAAATACGTTATGGAACAGCTGAATACCGTTTGGCGCAATCGCAAACAGCAGGACTGCCTTGACCCGTGTATCTTCATCCCATTCCACCGGTTTGTCGAATAACACAACGGATACCCCGGTTTTCTTGGCATCAAAGCGGAAGGAATGCGGAATGGCTACCATCGAGAAAGCGGTGGAAGATAATTCTTCCCGTTCCTTTACCCCTTCGATATACGTTTCATCTACGAAATTGAAATCCACCAGATCCTTGTTCAGGAACTCGATGATTTCTGTTTTTCCTTTGACAGGAATGTTCCGGTAAAACAGGTTCCGGTCGGTCATGGTTAACAACTGATTGAAGATGATTTCTTTTTTCAGTTTTGTCTCAAAGTCTTCGATAAACGCATCGATATGGGAATAATCCGGTTTGTAGGAGAACGAATTGATCTGAATGGCATTCGGATAATCATAACGGTTTAGCGGAATGGTGGAAAGAATCATTTTAATGCTCGGATCCTGGGATATTGCGTCCACGTTTTCATAAATACCGACGATATCGATTCTTCCCTCGTATCGTTTTTCCAGATTCTTGATTACGGTTTCGTTGAAGTAATGGTATTTCGGTACAATCAAAGCCGTTTTGATTTTCTCAAGGGAAACCGATGTATTCGATTCCATCATATTACCGAAGTGAATCGCAATATACGCTACTTCATCGTCACTGATGTAGTAATCTGTATATTTGTGAATGATATCGGCAATGCTGACGGCACATTCAAACAACAGCGGACAGCCGTTCCGGATGGATTCCAGTAACGGATTCTTATACACAATACCGTTGCTCAATCTGTGCATTAAGTTGCTGACGTGGAAGGAAAATACTTTTCGGAACTTGTCTTCAATCTGAAGTTTGTATTCCACGGAAATCTGGTTGAAGATATTTTCCACCAGTTGTACGCAGTCATTACCGATGATTTCTCTTACTTCTTCGAAGGTAATCTGTTCCAGATCGATTCGGATCAGAGAACCGATTAACAATACCGTCAGCATATACAGTTCCGTACCGTTGTAGATGACACCGTATTTCTTCTCGAATTCATGAGCAATTTCCCGGGCAATGGTACATTCATGAGCCCGGATCATAACTTCTTCATAATGCACTTCTTCATTCCGAAGCTGATTCTTTTTCATTCTGTCCAGACTGATTACGATTTCCAGAATCACGTTAATCAGTAACAGGCCGTTGATGTAGTAATGATATTTGGAGCAGTGTTCGACCACAACGTCTTTAATCCATACGACGTCAAAATTCTCGAATTCGTCTTGTATGGCCGCCAGATTCAGATTACTTTTTGTGATTTCATTGCTGTAGAGGGCATTGATCAGTTTTCTTCTGGAACTTTCCGATCCCTGTACAAAGAAGGTATCGCCTTTGATAACCAACCGTAAGCCGAATTCATCAAACATGGTTTTGATGGTTGCCAGATCTCGTTTTACCGTGGAATAACTGACATACAATTCATCCGCAATGTCATAAATATCGAACGGTTCGTTATCTTTTTCTTCTTTGAACAGTTTCTTGATAATATAATTCGTCCGGTCTTCGCTGCTTTGCGGCAGGGAGTCATTGTAGCGCTGGCTGTATTGAATCGCAAGTTCTCTGTTGATCTTGTAGCCTTTGGAAGTCGATTCGATCATTCCTGCATCCGTTGCGTTAATGGCAGCGACCAGTTTCTTTATGCTTCGTACGGAAACATCCAGTTCCTCTGACAATTCGGCAGCAGTCACATAGTCTTTGCTTTTGTACAGATAATTGATTAGCAAATCCGTTTCTTTTGCCACAATGATTCCCCCTTTCGTTGTTATTTGTTGTTAAGTAACTCCAGACCTTTTTCCAATCGGTTTAATCCTTCTTCCAGGATTTCCTTGCTTGTCGCAAAACAAATCCGGATATATCCTTCGCTCTGGGAGCCGAAGAACTTTTCTCCTCCCGGAATGAGCGCAAGCTTGACTTCTTTTTTCATGAATTCACAGAATTCATTGCTGTTCATACCGTATTCCTTAATATTTACATAGAACATGTAAGTGCCTTCCGGTTTGGTACAGCTTAGTTTCGGCATATGATTGAGTCGTTCATAACCATAGTCGCGCATTTCCGTCAAATGGTTCCGGAATTCTCTGAACCAGTCGTCACCGTAGTTGATGCTGGCCATACCGGCAATCTGGGATAACGTACTGACTCCGCCTGCTGTTGACATGACGTCTGACTTCTCTATCATTTTATCAAACATTTGCCGGTTTGTAGTATATACACATCCGATTCGTAATCCTGCAAGGCAATATGTTTTGGACCATCCGAATACGGACAGTACTCTGTCATTCTTGGATGGGTCCACATTCAATAAACTTAAGAACGGTTTTTCCGGATATACAATGTTGGACCAGATTTCATCGTTCATAATATATAAGTCATGTTTTTCGGCTAAGTCCAGAAGCAACTGTAAGTTTTCTTTTGTATACAGAAGACCTAACGGATTGTGCGGGTTGCATAAGCCGATCATTTTTGTCTTTGGCGTGATATAGTTTTCCAGATCACTTAAGTCAATTTTTCCGTCAATTACTTTTACCGGATATTCGACAACAACCCCACCGGCATGTCTTGTGGAATGACGGAACAGGAAATCAACCGGATCGAACACAATCGCCTCATCACCTTCCTGTAAAATGCTGTCGGCAATGATAAACATTCCTC
>JABUSI010000025.1 GCA_021442745.1 Erysipelotrichaceae bacterium
ATCAAATACTCGTTACCGTTTTCGTCATATCCGGAAATCTGATTCTGCGTGTTTTTATACTTTCCGCCGTAATCATTTCCCTCAACATGACTCATTAAAATCTTGTGAAGCTGAAGAATATAGTCGGGTGTTAAGGGTATATATTCAAAGTTTTCATGAATAATATTCAAAGCGTCACGATATCCGGCAATTTCCTGCTCATTTCTGCTTTTGGGTGTTGTTTTCTGTTCGATAAGTTGTTTCAGTCGGGTACTTGTTGTTCGGATTCCTTCGATTGCATTACTTGCTTCTGTTGATTGCGCTTTTGCAATTTCAACAAGTCGGTTCAGTTCGTCCGGTTTTGTAGAAAGATATAGTTCCTGTCTTCCCTTTGCCTCATGAATATTGGTTAAGTATCTTATAACCGTTGCGTCATATTTTACATTTTTTAAATCGGAGTAATCAAAGTATCTCATAATATCACCTACTATCTCGTATAATATACCGTTATTTACGAGATATATCAAGAAATGAAAGATAACCGGTTTCTTTAGTGTCTTAAATCTGCGTAAAAACAGGATCTGCTGTGATCTTTTTCTTTTGTGCGGGTATAAGAAAACCTGATGACAAAACATTGCATCAGGTTATGTGTTGATGTTTGATCCAGGCTTGTTGTAACGCCCAGTTCTGCATATCCGAATACAGATTACCTTTTAAAAGTTCATAGGGAATCCACAGAAATTGATGATCCTGTTCTGCGGGTTCTTTTCTTTTTTCGGTGATTGTACCGGTGTAGTAGGTTTGAACAGGGTGGAAATAGCCGATGACCGGATGGGTTGTGTAAGCTTCTGCACAACAAATCTTCTGTCTGATGGTTGCTTCGCATCCGGTTTCTTCCAGACATTCCCGGTAAATACAGTCTTCATCGGTTTCGTTCTCTTCTTTTCCTCCGCCAATCAGAAAATATCCTTTAGCAGTTTGAATGACGCCGATTGTATTGTCCTGAATGGGGATGAGATATGCTCCGATCCGGTCGGTATACGTTTCGTGTTCTTTCTGTCCGAAAATCTTATGCATGATTACTTCTGAATGTTAGCAACGGTACCCGCAAATACCGGAGTATTGGTGTTGCCGTCAATGATGAAGTACACAAACGGACGGTTTAAGATGACTTCCCTGAAGTTTTCTTCCATAACGGCAGAGGTCTTTTCAAAACTGATCATGGTTGCGGCTGCGGCCTTGGTGCCTTCTTCATCCACTTCGATATGGGTCTTGTGAATGATACTGCTGATTTTGATATTCCTGTCGGTATAGGTACCCAACTTGGAGAAATCGGCATTGTCATCGTCAAACGCATCATTGATGCCGTATTGTTTGAAGAAATCAACCAGCTGATAGTCGGCATCATACTTGAATTTCGGCAAGCCGATCTTGGTTTTGATGTTCTGAACGAGAGATAACTGTCTGACGTCTTTCATGGTAAAGGAAGCGAGGAAGGTATCCAGATCCATTCCTTCTTCCGGTAACAGGGCGATAAACTTATAGCCGTTTTTATAGGATTTCACAAATCCGGTGGCATGTTCGGTTTCGATGTAGCTGTATACCGTATCGCGCATCATTTCCACTACGTTGGTGATGTCGTTTTCCGCAAAGAAATTGAAGTCGTGTGTGCTGTTTTTCTCAAACGAGATTTCCCATTCGGCATCGAAACACAGGGCATTGATGATAAACAGAATGGTATCTGCGTTAATGTCTTTTAATAACGTCGGAATCATGCCGTCGGTTTTTTCGTTTACCCAGTTGTTGATGTCATTTACCGTGGTTTTGTCAAACGGAGCGGTCATGACTTCAGCCTGGTAATAATTCTTGCAGATGTCCAGAAATTCCTGATTCACCTGGAAGTTCTCATCGCTTTTCATCCAGATGGAATCGGCAATGTGCAACTTGAATCCGTCGTCATCCGGTAAACTCTGCAGATACGAATATACGTACTTGTTCCAGTCATCCATGGTGACGTTCGGGAATAAGGACGTCATGATTTCTTCCAGGGTTCTTCCGTCGGCACCGTTGGTGGCCATTGACATGGCTAAGATGACGGATAACGGGGAAACCAGGGAATTCGTTCCTTTTTCACGGGTGTCTTTCAATAACTTTAACGTTAAATCCCATTGTACGTTGGAGAAAACCTGATCCGGTGTTTTTCCTTCAATGTTGTCCATTGTTTTTCCCTCCAGTGGTTCAGATCCTTGTGAAGGTGTCTGACTGCATGCAACTAAACTAAAACATAAAGCGCTGATGGTTGCCAGCTTTAAGAAATGTTTCATGTACATCCCTCCTTTATCCGTATTATACAAAGTCTTTGCGAAGGTAAATGTGAAGAAAGTCTTAAATCGTGGCATCCAGTTCCAATAGCATCGTCATCAGCAATTTGATGCCGGCGATGAAATCCTTGACGCATAGACATTCGTCCGGTCCGTGTACGGATCCGTGTCCGGCAGGAATGTATTCCGGTAACGGTGTCTGACGTAAACAGATACCGGTAGCCATGGCATTCGGAATGCATCCGGCATAGGTGCCGCCTTTCATGATACCGATGACACTTTCCGTGTCTCCTGTTTCTTTCTGATAGACGTCACGGATGGTACTGATTTCCTTGCCGTTTTTATCAATGTAACTGCCGTAGGTCTTTTCGTTGACTTTGACGGAATAGCCGTTTTCCGCACAGATTCCCCGGATGACTTCTTCCAGACGGTCACCGTTGTCGGTTACGCAATAGCGGCAGTCGTTTAGCAAGGATACGTGTCCCTTGTCAAAACGCAATACGGTACCGGAGGAAATGGTTTGTCCCGATACGTCGTCGGTTCTGTCAATGTGTAAGAACGTTCCGTAGTAGTCCCGGTTAACGTTATCGATAAACGTGAGGATCTTGCGGTCGTTTTCGGAAAGGTTCAGATGCAGTAAAGCGCTTGTCAGAACCTTGATGGCGTTCTTTCCGCCTTCCGGGTATGCCGCATGGCATTGCATGCCGGATGCGGTTAACTTTACCCCTTCGTGGGTTTCTTCTGTTTCGATATCGTTTGGCAGAAGATCCAGATTGAATACGCCCTTTTTCACAACAGCGGTTGCCTTGTTCGGGATGATGTTGAAGGCACTGCCGGCGTTCAGGGATACGAAATCATCGGATAACGTGTTGTCGGATGTCAATGTGTAACGGATTCTTCCGAATTCCCCGCAGCATCCCGGGAAACCGGCATCCGGTACTATGGTGAATTTCGGGGTCGGATAGTGCCGGACAAAATATTCCATATCGGCCATACCGACTTCTTCGTTGCATCCTAACAGTAATTTAATGTTGTGGTTGGTTTTTACGTTGTTTGCCTGCAGGGCTTTCATAATATAGAAGGAACCGATGGCACCGGACTTGTTGTCGCTGCAGCCTCTGCCGAAAATAAAACCGTCTTTGTAAACCGGATTGTATGGTTCGGTTACGGTCCAGCCGTCTCCGGCCGGAACGACGTCCAGATGGGCTAATAAGCCGATGTCTTCCTTCTGCCCGACATTGTAGGTAATGGAACCGGCATAGTATTC
>JABUSI010000379.1 GCA_021442745.1 Erysipelotrichaceae bacterium
CCACGTTTATTTATAAGTGAGTTCAAAACACCCCACGTTCGTTTATATTACCTTTTTTTTGCGTCAAAAAAGCATGCGGAGTGTTCCGCATTCTTTATAATAACCGGATAATATCATTGGCTGTTGAGTATACAAACAGCAGCAGTACCAACCCCAAAGATCCGAGCATCAAAGCGTTTTCCAGTTTCTTCGGCAACCGCTTTCCGATTATCATCTCAATTGCTGTCAGCAGGATTCTTCCGCCGTCAAACATAGGTACCGGAATCAGATTCATAATACCGATATTCAAAGATAATAACCCGACCAATGACAGATACGATACGAAACCGTATTCAATCTGTTCAGCTGTTGCAGTATATATTCCGATCGGACCGCTCAGCGTATCCAGGCCAATACCATGGAACAATTGCCCGATAACTTCAAACAGAAGACTCACCGCATCCGTAAAGTACTCCGTTCCGGCTGTAAAGCATTCTCCTATCGTCAGTTTTCTTACGTTTGCTTCCGGCATCGTAATTCCGATAATATAACGGTCCTCCTCTTCAACATATTGAGGGGTTACCGTAATATCCTTCAATTCCCCTGCACGTTCCACGGTATATACCGCTTCGTCATGGTGAGCGGAAATTGCCTGGATGATATCATAGAAGTCATTCGGTTCTATGTCTGAACCGTCACTGAATGTAATCTTAACAATTTTATCTCCGAATTCAAAACCGGCCGCCTGTGCAGGCGATTCCTCGATTACACCATTAATGTAAGGTAACGGCGGATCAACAATCTCACCCAATCCAAGATAAATGCCGACGAACAAAAACCATGCAAGAATAAAATTCATCAATGGTCCGGCTGCAAGAATAATAATCTTTTTTATGCCGGATAACCCGGAATACAAACGGTTTTCCGGAATTCCCTGCGCCTCGTCATTTGCTTCTTCCCCAGCCATCGCACAATAGCCGCCCAAAGGCAATAACCGTATGGAATACTTGGTTTCCTTACCTTCCCATTTGAATAAGGTCGGTCCCATTCCTAACGCAAATTCATAAACATAAACACCGAATAATTTTGCGAATATAAAATGACCGAATTCATGCAACAGGATAATACCGCCTAACATAACTATAAAATACAGAAATGCCATTGTTATGCTCCTTTCACTTGATTTCGCACAAATTCTCTTGCTAAACGGTCAGCATTCACAACGTCTTCAATCTCCGGATTGGCAATAAACGGTACATGGTCACATGCCATTTTTACAAACTTCTCGATATCCAGAAAGGAAATGGCTTCTTCCAGAAATAACGTTACGGCCTCTTCGTTGGCACCGTTCAGAACAGCAGGATACGTTCCTCCGGCTTTTCCGGCCGTATAAGCCAGTTTCACCATCGGGTATCGTTCTTCCGATAACGGTTCGAAATGAAGAGCACCTGTTTTGCATAAATCCAAAGGTTCCGATGTCAGTGGCAAACGATTCGGATATGTCAATGCGTACTGAATCGGTAAACGCATATCCGTCGTACCCAGTTGTGCGAGAATCGCATTGTCTTCAAATTCCACCATGGAATGCACAATACTTTCCCGGTGTAATATCACATCGATTTTTTCATACGGTACCCCGAATAACCAGTGTGCTTCAATAATCTCAAACCCTTTGTTCAGCATCGTTGCGGAGTCGATGGTAATCTTTGAACCCATCGTCCAGTTCGGATGACTCAACGCCTCTTTCACTGTTACGTTTTTCAGTTGTTCCCTGGTACAGTCCCTGAAGCTTCCTCCGCTTGCCGTTATAATGAGTCTTTTGATTTCCTTATCCTGATTCCCTTGCAAACACTGGAATATTGCAGAGTGTTCCGAATCAATCGGATACAATCTTTTACCGTATTTGTATAACGCTTTCGTCACAAACTCCCCGCCTGCAACCAAAGTTTCCTTATTGGCAAGACATACGTCCATGCCTTTTTCAATCGCTTTTAAGGTTGGCAAAAATCCGGCAAACCCTAAGATAGCATTTACCACAACATCAGCCTTTACATTTTCCAGAAGTGCCAGCAAACCTTCACTTCCGGAAAAAACCTTCAAATCCGGATACTCTCTTGTTAACTGTTCGGCATCTTCCGGATACTGTACGCAAACCGCCTGCAAAGGATACTCCCCCACGGATTTACGAATCGTTTCTACCCGTTCTCCGACGCTGACCGCAACCAAGCGAAACAAATCCGGATGCTGATTTATGACATCCAGAGTTTGCTGACCAATCGATCCGCTCGCTCCCAGTACTATTACATTTTTCACTTACATCACCATTCCCATAATCGCAAATACGACTATTAAATTAAACAACAAACTGTCTACACGATCCAATACTCCTCCGTGTCCCGGAAAAATATTACCGTAGTCTTTGATTCCATAATGTCTTTTTACCGCACTGAAGCATAAATCTCCCAGCGGTCCTGCGACACCCATACACACACTGATTATTGTCATCAGCCAGATAGAGTACTGTGGTAAGGTCAAATATGCGACAACGATACTGCATACTACTCCACACGCAAAACCTCCTACAGAGCCCTCAATCGTCTTCTTCGGAGAGATCCGTTCGTTCAGTTTATGCTTCCCGAAACAGCGGCCGACAAAATAAGCACCGGTATCGTTCATAAATGTACCTACACAGATATATACAAACATCCAGAAGCCGATATCATATGCTCTCTTGGCATATATGACCCCAAGAAGCAGTATCAATGCAACAAACACGACAACGGCAACATCCTCCACGGATACCGTTTCATACTGCACAAACAAATAACTGACCGTAAGAAGAAACAGCGTTGCTGCCGCAAATACATATTTCGGCGCAAACATCCCCAGAGCTGTAATCCCCGTCATTGCAAACGGTAAAACCCACATAGTGAAAGACGGCCATTTATCCTTGAAAATGCGGACTATTTCATAACTTCCCACAGCTGCAAATGCAAGAATCAGCAAATCCGCAACAATTCCTCCGGTTGTAAACGCAAATATGGCAACAGCCAGCATAATCAAACCAGTCAGTATTCTTTCCTTCATAATTTATACTCCCCCGAATCTGCGATCCCGGCGTGCATATTCATCAAACGCCTTCTGTAATTCTTCTTCATTGAAATCAGGCCATGCAACGTCCGTAAAATATAATTCAGCATATGCGAGCTGCCACAGCAGGAAATTTGACAAACGCATTTCTCCGCTGGTACGAATCATCAGATCGACGTTCGGCCATTGTGAAGTAAACAAGTGATTCTGTACAGTCTGCGCACTCATGTTGTCGATATCCTGTTGTGTCATTGTACCGTCAAGTACCTGCTGACACAATTCCTTGCAGGCAAGAACCAATTCTCTCTGCCCGCCGTAATTCATCGCAAAGCATAATATCATTCCGGTATTATTTTTTGTTTTCTCGATTGCCCTAAGCAAAACGTTACGGGTATCTTCCGGGAATGCATCCATTTCCCCGATCATCGCAATCCGGATGTTGTTATCCATCAATTCTTTCATAAAGCGGT
>JABUSI010000366.1 GCA_021442745.1 Erysipelotrichaceae bacterium
GAAGAAGAATATATCGTATATGTTGCCCCGGTCGGAACACTGAAGAAGGAAGCCCAGCCTCGTGAATATTTCTATGATATTAACAAATAGTTGATAATGCGGACTTATTAGAGATATAATATCTCATATAAGTCCTTTTATTATGATGACAAGGAGGAATGTGACATGAAATATAACCTATCATACGAAATATGTGCATTGTTCATTCTTTTCCTGGTATTTATACACGTAAACGGAAAACTTGTCATCAATTCATTCCGTAACCGTTTTTTCAGAATCTTCATTGTCGTTGGTTCCTTCGATATTATATTTGACATCCTTACCGGATTCATGTTTTCGTACCCGGAACTGTATCCGGCCTGGATACAATCCACCGCAACAACAATATTTTACTTGTTGCAGGTATCCCTGACATATATGTTTTATATTTACTGTTATACGCTGAATGACCGTCTGCATGTGAAAAACGCAAGGGAAATCGTTGCCTGTTCCATTTTGTTCTTTGTGATGATCGGACTGGTATTTTCCAATCCTTCGACCGGTTATATTTTTTATTTTGATACCAATGACGTTTACACGTACGGACCTCTGTATTATGCAACGTATTTATATGCATTAATCTACATGTTAATGACCGTAAGCTATCTTTTGATTTTCCATAAAAGCATTCAGAAAAAACAGTTCTGGTTTATGCTGGAATGTATTTTATGGATATTCTTATGCACCGGGATTCAAGCAATCCAAAGTGATGTTTTGTTAACAGGAGTCGGTATTTCCGTCAGTCTGATTATAATCATTCTTACTTTAAACAATCCGATTGAACAGATGGATGCGGTAACCAAAGTATTTGACCGGAACGGTTTACGCGAATTTCTGACAGACGCATATTCAAGGCGAAACGATCTGCATCTGATCATCGTTTCCATTGAAGGTCTGAAACAAATCAATTCCTTATTCGGCATGGAAACCGGAGACTACGTTTTACGTGAATTTGCGAAATATCTTGTGCGGTTACATTCTACCGATTATGTATATCGGTTTATGGCAAACAGTTTTGTCATCGTACGTCCGGATCTGGAATCCATTCAGCGTACATATGAATCCATGGTAGACTGGCAGAATACAAATGTGGATATCAAAGGAACCAAACTGAACACACAGGTATACAGTATCCTGATTGAGAATATCTTTCAGTACGGAAACGTAGACGAAGCGTTCTCTTTTATTGATTTTGTCATGAGAAAGAAAAACAGCAATTATATCGTTTCACAGCTGGATCTGGAAGAATACAACCGGTCAAGAATGATTGAAACGTTTTTGTACGAAGCTGTGGAAAAGAACCTGTTTACACTGAAATACCAGCCGTTATACAACGTTGAGTTCAAGAAATTCCGCTCACTGGAAGCCTTATGCCGTTTAAATCACCCGGTTCTCGGTGAAGTACTGCCATCCGAATTTATTCCATTGGCAGAAAAAAACAATCTGATTTCCGATGTCGGACGTCTGAATTTCGTGTCATTATGCAAATTCATACAGAAACATCAGGCGGACATGCCAACTATTATTTCCGTTAAAGTCAATTTATCTCCGATTGAGTTACTGAATCCGGATTTACCGTCATTTCTGAAAAACTGTATCGAAGAATACCGTTTGAAACCGGAATTCTTCCAGTTTGAAATTACCGAAACCGTTGCCACCAGATACTACGATGAAGTGATTGAGGTTACCGGTAAACTGAAGGATATCGGTTTTGAGCTTTGCCTGGATGATTTCGGAAGCGGATTTGCGAATATGGCTGCAATTATGAAACTTCCGTTTGATGTTGTCAAAATTGACCGTTCTCTGATTCTGGATATTCACAATAATGAAAAGAGCAAAGAATTCTACAGGTATATCGTTAACATGCTCAAAGGTCTGGGATATCTGATTGTTTCTGAAGGTGCTGAGCGGAAAGAAGACATAGATTTCTTACTGGATTTCGATATCAATGCCATTCAAGGCTACTATTACAGTAAACCGTTACCGATTGATGAGTTACTGGATCTTTTAAAAGAGAATAGCTGACATGCTATTCTTTTTTATTTCCCAAAACGGTTGTTTATGCTAAAATATAGCGGTTAAAAGGAGTCCTTTTTTATGTTAGAAAAACTTTCCCAATGTCTTCACTGTAAAAACGCAAAATGTACCGAAGCCTGTCCGGTACATACACCGATTGGTGAAGTGATTACCATGATTCAGAATAATGATGAACAGCACGCAAAAGAAGTACTGTTTCAGAATAATCCGATGTCTGCGGTATGTGCCTGGATTTGCGACCATAAGGGTCAATGTTACGGGCATTGTATCCGCGGAATCAAATCCGTTTCCGTGCCTTTTTTTGAAGCGGAGAAAGAGTATTCCGGTTCTTATTTAAAGGAATTGCACTTGTCAGCACCGGCTTTACCGAAAAAAAGAGCAGCTGTTATCGGTGCCGGTCCGGCAGGGATCACCTGCGCGGTATTACTGACAATGAACAATATAGAAGTTACCATATTTGAATCCGGTCCGGAAATCGGCGGTGTATTGGCAAACGGTATTCCTTCGTTCCGTCTTCCCAAAGACTTACTGAAAGATTACAAACGGATTCTGGATGAGGCCGGTGTTGCTATCAAGTACAACGTTACTGTCGGTAAAACCGTAACAGTTTCCAAACTGAAAGAAGACTATGATGCACTGTTTATTATGTGCGGAGCTCCGTTACCGAATACTTTGCGTATTCCCGGAGAAAACATGGGCCACGTACATTACGCCATTGACTATCTGAAGAGTCCGGAAAGTTATCATCTGGGACATCACGTCATTACATTAGGTGCCGGAAACGTAGCCATGGATGCTGCCAGAACGTTAGCGCGTACCGGTCATCACAGTGAGATCTATTACCGGAAATCGTTCAATGAAATGAAAGCGAACGTTGATGAAATCGAAGATACCAAAAAAGACGGTGTAACCTTTACCTTATTTGAAAGTCCGGTAGAAATCAAAAAGGATGGTATTGTCTTCTGCAAATCCGAAAACGTTACGGATGAAAGAGGACGTATTGTAACCAAAATACTGTACGGTACGGAACATTTTGTACCTTGCGATGCGGTGATTGTAGCTGTCAGTCAGTTAGTGGATTCACAGATTTACAATAACACCGGGATTGAACTGAACAAATGGAATACTCCGGAAACAGACGAATTCGGACGTACAAACCTTCCGTTTGTGTATGCCGCAGGAGATGGTGTAACCGGTCCTAAGACCGTTGCGGAAGCCGTACAAGGGGCTAAACTGACCGTGCAGGCATTTTTACAGGATATTGAGGAATAACTTATGAGCACAACCGAACAAGAGATTAAACGAAGAAGAACCTTTGCGATTATTTCACATCCGGATGCAGGGAAAACGACACTGACGGAAAAACTTCTGCTGTATGGGGGAGCGATTCAGTTAGCCGGAATGGTTAAAGGAAAGAAGAATTCCAAACATGCGGTAAGTGACTGGATGGAGATTGAGA
>JABUSI010000042.1 GCA_021442745.1 Erysipelotrichaceae bacterium
CAACTTCTTTCAGCGTTTCAATGGCACGGGGTGTCATTTCCTGTAAGTTTCCGATAGGGGTCGCTACTACGAATAACGTCGGATTACTGTTTTGGAAGCTCTTTTGACTTTTCATGATGGTTTCCTTTGTGCCGGTCATTGTTTTTCGGTTTATTCCGGTTATTCTGTTCCGGCTTCGGTTCTTGTTTCTGCACCGGTTTCTGTTCCTGTTTCTGTGCAGGTTTCGGTTCTTGTTTCGGTACCGGTTTCTGTTCCGGTGCCTCTTCCTTCTGATTCAGCAACTCCTTCAGCTGCTCGATGGTGATATCCACCGCATTGTCACGGTTGCTTAACCGGCAGGAACCATCGAGGATATTCATTCCCGTAATCCGGAACCGTTCGCCGTTATACGTAACCTGACTGTTCATTTTCGGCAGTCCCTGACGTGCTTCCTTATATAATTCATCTTCATATTTCAGACAACACATCAGTTTTCCGCACTGTCCGGATAATTTCTGAATATTCAGCGCCAGCAGCTGGTTCTTTGCCATATTGATGGAAATCACGTCAAACTCGTCCAAGAAGCGGGAACAGCACATTTCCGCACCGCAAGGACCGATACCGCCAACGATTTTCGCCTTGTCACGGGAACCGATCTGACGGAGTTCAATCCGGCATTTGAAGATGGCAGCCAGCTCCTTCAACAGTTCCCGGAAATCCACACGTTCATCGGATACGTAAGAGAAAATAACCTTGTTTCTGTCTAACGTATATTCCGCACTGATCAGATTCATATCCAGCTGCAGACGATTGACGCATTCCTGACATTTTGCCAGGGCAGCCGGTTCTTCATCCTTGTTCCGGTTGAAGTCTTCGATATCCCGGGCTGTTGCCTTCCGTAAAATCGGCTTCAACGGGAAGTTTAACGTATGTTCCTTACAATCACGCAAGTCACTGATGGCTTCTCCCAATTCAATACCGCGTACGGTTTCGACGACAACCTGATCCCCATAGTGAAAGTCGTTGGTGTTGGTTCCGAAATGATACGCTTTCTTCGATCCTTTGAATTTGATCGCAATCATATATGTAAATGTTTCCTGTGATTCAACCTGAGGTGTTTCAACCATATTTATTCCTCCTTCACATTCCATTGATATCCCAATTCGTCGATTGTCAGCGCAACGATACTGTTGGCTTCCAATCGCTGCTGTGCCTGCAGCAATACCTGTAACTTATGTGTTACGGATTGCCCTTTGCACAGACTCTGCAGTTTTTCCCACTGCTTGTCTTCAATGTGGGTTTCGTGCAGTAAATCTTCATAGAAAATAATACCGGTCTGTAAGAACCATTGGAAAATACTCTTCTGCCGGCTCTTTTTTTGTTTCTGCAAATCGTCAGCGGAATCGTCTTCCTCTTCGTCATCTTTTGATTTCGTATTCTTTACCAGAATCGCATCTTTACTCAACAAATACCGTACCGCTTCGTTTACGTTATCCAGACTCTTCTGAATAAACTGCAGCCAGATTCCTACCGCTTCCTGGTATTCCGCCTCTTCATACGCTGCTTTTACTTCTTCCAGATTCCGTACGCTATGACTCAGGATATGCGCATGCAAGTCTTCCATACCTTCCGTTTTTGCCAGTTCATACAACCGGGTTGGTCCGATCGGGCGGAACGGGATGTTCTGGCAACGGGAAATAATCGTCGGCAAGACCTTTTCCTGTACGGATGTACATAGAATAGCCGTCACGTCTCCCATCGGTTCTTCGATGAACTTTAGAAGACTGTTAGCGGCTCCGCCCGTCAGATTCTCGCAGGCTTCCACGATATATATTTTCTTCCCGTAAGCTTCCAGTGCGGTATTCTGAAACTGTTCCATAATCTGTTCGCAGTCTTCTTTTTTAATCGTACGCTTACTGCCGTCAATCATTCTCAGATCGGCATAGTTCCCGTTTTGTATGCGCCGGCACGTATCGCACATTTCACATGCCAGTCCGTCCACCGGATGTTCACATACCAGTGACTGCGCAAACAAAACAGCCGTTTCTTTTTTCATGGTTTCCTTCGGTCCGACAAACAGATACGCATGGGAAAACCGGTTATGCAAAAACGCATTCTGCAGCATCCGGTACGCAATCGGCTGGGTTTCCTTTAACGTTTCGCGCATACTCCGCATTCCTCAACGAGATACTTGTATACGTCTTCAATGACGTCCTCTGCCGGACGATTGGCATCGATTACCTTGGTATCCTTACCATACTTCTTCAATACTTCCTGATAACCCTGAAATACGCGGTTATGGAAGTCCAGTCCTTCCTGGTCCAGACGGTCCAGATACGAACGGTTTCTGTTGATTCGTTCCAGTCCGACTTCTGCCGGAATATCCAGGAAAATCGTATGTCCCGGTTCGACACCTTCCAGGGCGAATTCATTGATTTTCATGACTTCTTCCATGCCGATTCCTCTGGCATATCCCTGATACGCCAATGAGCTGAACACAAACCGATCACACAACACCCATTGTCCTTTTTCCATCGCCGGTAAAATCTTTTCCACCAGATGCTGACGGCGTCCTGCCGCATACAGTAATGCTTCGGTACGGTTATTCATCGCCGTATTCTTCGGATCCAGAATCACGGCTCGGATCTGTTCGGAAATATCGATTCCGCCCGGTTCCCGGGTATAGATAATATCCACGCCTTCTTCTTTCAACCGTTTATATACCGCCTGTGAAACAGTCGTTTTACCGGACCCGTCACAGCCTTCCATTACCAGGAATTTCGCTTGCTTCATAACAATACCCCACATTCCGTTTTATTATATCATTATTTAACCCTTTGTGAAAAGAGAGCCGGAATGCTATACTCATGAGGGAAACGGGGAATGCATATGTGGACTCATGCGGACGAAACACATCTGAATGATATGATGATCTGTGTCAGACAGGCACAGGAATATTTGAAAAGCCAGGGTGTCAACCAGTGGCAGAACGGCTATCCGGCAGAAAACGATTTGCAGAAGGATATCCGTAACGGGTATTCCTATGTATATATAGAGGAAGGGGAAGTAGTTGCCCTGGCAACCTTAGTGGAAGGAATCGAACCTACCTATAATACGATTGAAGGAAAATGGATTACCGACGGGCCTTACGTAACGATTCACCGCATCGCCATCCGGAACGATAAAAAGGGCAGGGGAATCGGCGGAAGTTTTGTTGACTATGCTGCTGTTCTGGCAACACAAACCGGATGCAAGAGCATCCGCATCGATACCCATTGCGAAAACATCTCCATGCAACGGATGATTCAGAAAAACGGATTTACGTATTGCGGAATCATTACCTTGCTGTCGGGAGATTTACGGAATGCTTATGAAAAAGTGCTGTAATTCACAGGAATTACAGCTTTTTTATATTCGTTACAGATTATTAAAATACCGGAATCTTTTTGTGAGATGTACAGTTCCTGTACGGGTATTTTTGAAGCGAACAGCACTCCGGTTTTCTTCTGACATAAGATTCTCAACCACGTTCGGAAACCGGTGTCTGAT
>JABUSI010000134.1 GCA_021442745.1 Erysipelotrichaceae bacterium
GAGTATTTCTTTATGGACCATGGAACCGGGATTGTCATCGGGGAAACGGCAGTTATCGGAAATCATGTCAAGATTTATCAGGGAGTCACACTGGGAGCGTTATCGCTTCAAAAGGGGCAGGCACTGGCAAACCAGAAGCGTCATCCGACAATTGAAGACCGGGTTACCATTTATTCCGGTGCATCGATTTTAGGCGGAGAAACCGTCATCGGCCATGACAGCGTGATTGGCGGTAACGTATTTATCACAAACTCGGTAGCACCGAACAGCCGTGTGGTTTATACCCAGACGGATATGATGATTGAAAAACGAAAGTAGGTACAGTATGAAAAAAGAACGTCAGTTTCCGGCGTATACGATAACGAAAAAAGGGGAGTTGTGGGTATCTAACGGTCATCCCTGGATTTATGAACAGGAAATTGTGGAAGACGGGCAGGCAGAAAACGGCTCCCTGGTAGATGTATTCTCTTTGAAAGGAACGTATCTGGGAACCGGTTTGTTGTCACGTCACAGTAAAATACGGATACGTCTTGTGGATAAGAATGCGAACGAAACGTTTTCCGATTCATTCTGGAAGCGGAGAGTGGAATATGCGTGGAATTACCGGAAAACCGTGATGTCCGGGGAGGATCTGGACGCCTGCCGGATTATTCACGGGGAAAGCGATCAATTGCCGGGTGTAACGGTGGATAAGTTTCATGATCTTCTTGTCGTACAGATTCTTTCCTATGGTATGGAACAGCGTAAGGAATTATGGTTACCGCATCTGGCACAACTGCTGGAAAAAGACGGTTACCCGGTCCGGGGAATCATGGAACGGAACGATGATGTGTTACGGGAAAAAGAAGGATTATCCATGAACAAGGGATGGTATCCGTGGAAGAGCATTCCGGATAGTCCGGAAGTGGTGATTACCGAAAACGGTATTCAGTATACGGTGGATGTTTTAAACGGACAGAAAACGGGTTTTTTCCTGGATCAGAAGTATAACCGTCGGGTTGTCGGTGAACTGGTTAAAGGAATGACCGTGCTGGATTGTTTTACACATACGGGAAGTTTTGCGCTCAATGCCGCAAAGGGCGGGGCAAAACACGTAACGGCAGTGGATGTCAGTGCTTCGGCAATCGAAATGGCAAAGCGGAATGCACAACGGAATCATCTGGATGACGTTATGGATTTTGTGGTAGCTGACGTGTTTGACTGGTTACCGACGATCGAAGGCCATCCTTACGATTGCATTATCCTCGATCCGCCGGCTTTCACCAAATCCCGTTCTACGGCTCATCAGGCGATGAAAGGGTATAAACAGATTAACTACCGGGCAATGAAACTATTGCCGCGGGGAGGCTATTTAATCAGTGCCAGCTGCAGTCATTTCGCGACGGAAGCAATGTATGTGGAAATGCTGAAGGAAGCAGCAAGAGATGCCGGAAAACAGTTAAGACAGATAGAATACCGGCAGCAGGCAAAGGATCATCCGATATTGTTAAATGTAGAAGAGACACAGTATCTGAAATTCTTTGTGTTCCAGGTAATATAAACAAAAGGCTAGTGTATGCTAGCCTTTTATAATGAATTCATGAATGATTTCGGCAATCGGCGCTTCGTTACTCGTCTGCTTGCAGACGTAATCGCAAAGTTCTTTGATTTGCGGTACGGCATTGTTTACGGCACAGGATAATCCGGCTGCCTGTAACATAGCCATGTCATTGGTGCTGTCTCCGACGGCAATGGTATCTTTGATATCAATGTGCAGGATCTCACACAACCGTTGCAAGCCGGTACCTTTGTTGACACCGGTCTGGTTGAACTCCAGATAGCGGTTGCTGGAATACACAACGTCCAGTCCCGCAATGACGTCCTTCATTTCTTCTTCCACAAAGTGAAGGTAATTCATATCGGTGTTTTCAAAGATAATCTTGACCAGTCGTTCATCCTTTAAAAAGGATATGTCTTCTCCGATCGGCTGCCATTGGCATCGTTTTCCGAGATACTCCCGTTCGGAATCGTTGATGTTGTATACATATACGATATCTCTTGTATACACGTGAATACAAACGTTATAGCGTCTGCCGGTTTCAAACAGTTCCGATACTTTTTCATACGACAATCCGCGGATATCCAGAACCTTATAATCCTTGTTTTCGGTAATAGCCCCGCCGTTGAAACTTATGACGTATTCATCCTGTTTATCGTAAACACCGAGTTCTTTCAGTGTCTTATCGACACTGCGGAATCCTCTTCCGGTAGCGGGAACAAAGTATACGCCGAGTTTTTTTGCCTCTTGTATGGCCAGCAGGTTCTCTTCGGAAATCGAACCGTTATGGTCCAGTAACGTTTCATCCAGGTCGCTGGCAATCAGTCTGTACATAAAAAACGCCTCATTTCTACCTGTACATTGTAACGGTATTGTGAAAGCAGTACAAGGAAATTTAGTGTATAATTTAAGAGTATTTGTGAGGCAATGGTATGAAAGAATGCAAGATATTCAAACAGTGCGGCGGATGCAGTAAGCAGAATCTGCCGTATGAAACGCAATGTGAACAGAAACAGGAGTATATACAGAAACTGTTTCCGAAAGAGAAGATTCTGCCTCTTCTGAAGATGGAAGATCCTTACGGTTATCGTCATAAAGTCATCGCTACGTTCGGAAAGAGTAAAAAAGGAATCGTCGCGGGAATTTATCAGAAAGGAACGCATGATATTGTCGACCAGAAAGAATGTCTGATTGACGAACCGGAACTGGTACAAATTGTGCGAACAATAGTCCGGCTGATGGCTTCGTTTAAAATTGAGACGTATGAAGAAGACAGTCAGAGAGGGTATCTGCGTCACGTACAATTGCGGAAAAGCCATGATACCGGTGCGGTTATGGTGACACTGGTCGTAAAAGATTTTGTGTTTAAGAGTAAAAAGGCATTTGTGTCGGCGTTAACGGAAGCCCATCCTTCGATTGAAACCATCGTGCTCAATGAAAATCGCCGGCATACGAGCATTGTACTGGGACAAAACGAACAGGTCATTTACGGAAACGGGCATATTCAGGATACGTTATGCAAGACGCATTTTCAGTTATCGTCCCGATCGTTTTATCAGGTCAACCCGGTGCAGACGGAAAAACTGTATGAAACGGCTATTCACTTTGCGAATCTGACAGAGCAAGATACCGTTCTGGATGCGTATTGCGGAATCGGAACCATCGGTCTGATTGCCTCCAGACAATGCAAGAGTGTTGTTGGCGTCGAACTCAACAGACAGGCGATTCAGGATGCCGTATACAATGCCAAACTGAACCATCGTAAGAATATTACCTTTGTGAATGCTGATGCCGGAGAGTATATGATTGAGGCGGCGGGAAGTAAAAAGACGTTTGATGTCGTCTTTATGGATCCGCCAAGAACCGGATCGGATGAACATTTTTTATCCTGCCTTGTAAAATTACAACCGAAGAAAATCGTTTATATATCCTGTGGTCCGGATACACAGAAACGGGATGTTGCTTATTTACTGAAACACGG
>JABUSI010000395.1 GCA_021442745.1 Erysipelotrichaceae bacterium
TTGATGGAATAGATGACATACGACATGATGCCGAATCCGATGGCACCGGTAATCAGCGTAATCGCTATGATTTCCCCGGCATACATCTTGTAAATATCCGACTTCTTGACACCGATGGCCCGTAATACACCGACTTCCTTGACTCTCGATAAGAAGGAAGACCGTAACATCAAGAAGATTTCCACCAGTGAAATCAGAATGATGATACCGCTGACTACCAGATCCCCGGTAATCCGGTCTTTCTGGTTCTTCAGATACTGCGCTCTCATCTCTTCATACGGATTGGTGATATTCACACCCATCTGCTGTACCTGGCTGATGACTTCTTCCTTCTGTTTCGTACAAATGGTGATATCGGCCGTCTTGGTAATCAGGTCATACTTTAACGTCTGGTTGGAAACCAGATATTCATCAATACCGGTCGAAGACTTGTAGTAACCGACAACCTTTAACTTCTTACCGTTGACCTTATACGGAATCTTTTTACCGATCTTGTATACGTCCTTCATGCTGTAATTGATCATGACTTCGTAATCGTTGACCGGATACTTTCCTTTTTTCTTGGTAATGGACTTGCTGTTGAGATACAACTGATAATCGGTAATACCGATGGCTCCGTTGGCATTTGTCGTAGTTTCGCCGATTTCATAGTCATACATGGAGTTTGTACCGTTAGCCAGCACCAGAAGGTTGGTAAACTGACTCGGGCTGGCATAAATCGCCGGTTCCAGTTTGTTCACGATACCGACAATTTCCAGTTCCCCCATCTTTTCCACTTCCGCCTTCAGACCAATGAGGCTTTCCGGCGTCTTATATCCCAACTGGGTAATCTGCTGATTTTCCAGCATCGTGCTGATACTCTTCATATCGACGACGATTTCGTTTTCATTTTCCGGTAACCGTCCGGCAATCAGATCTTCCTGTACCAGTGAATCACTGCTTAACAGGGATCCATTCAGCTGTTCCGTGGCGTTGGATGTCTGGAAATAGAATCTCATCGGAATGTTCAAGCGAATGCTTCCGTTACCCGGCAAGACGTAATCTACATTCTCCATGTTTTCATACATTGCGAAATCATCCAGCGTCACTTCCTGCATGTTAATCTTCAGATAATCGTGCGCCGTCGTTAGGAACTTGTCATCCGTAATCGTTAACGTACCCATAATCTGGCTTCCGGCATACAGAATGGCCATCGCCGCAAACACAAAGCCGGCTAATAAAATCTTCTTGATCACGGAATACTCACCGATCCGTTTAAATCCCTGAATAATGCATCCGAAGATGTTGTTGATGGACGAATACCGCAGTTTCCTGCTACCGGAAATCTCACTCATATCCAGTGCATTCTTCTGGTAATCATCCTGCGAAATCATTTCGTAATGACCGTCAATCAGTTCCACTGCACTCTCGTCATCCACGATTTCCACTTTCTTGAATCCTTCCGTCTGAATGTACAGATTGCCGTTCTGGGCAACCAGTCTGACGGTAATCGGATTGTCGTCGTCATGGAAATATTCCACGTTCATATTCGGATTGTCCGCCGCATCGCGATGACTGAAATCCTGCAGATACAGCTTGTTGTCAATCCGGTAATCCAGCTTGTTTTCATGAATGTTCAGATAATCGTTCACGACTTTTCCGTCAATGACTTCAATGATCCGGCTGGCATAGAAATATGCCAGATCCTTTTCATGGGTAACCAAAATGACCAGTTTGGTCTGGGAAATACCCTTGATGATGTTCATGACTTCAATCGTATTCTTACTGTCCAGATTACCCGTCGGTTCATCGGCAATGATAATCGGCGGATTTTTCGCCAATGCTCTGGCAATACCGACACGCTGCCGTTCCCCACCGGATAAGTTTGCGGCAACCCGGTTGCGGTACCGGTACATATTGGTTGCCTGCAATACGTAATCGACACGTTTCTTGATTTCTTCCTTATTCCGGATACCAACCATCCGTAACGCAATCGCTACGTTTTCAAATACCGTCTTATCATTCAGCAGATGATAATCCTGGAAAATATACCCGATGTTCAGATTTCTCACTTTATCCGTCACACCGGAGAACGCACTGTTCATCTTCTTGCCGTTGACGATAATCTGTCCGTTACTGACATGATCCAGACCGCCAATCGCATTCAAAAGCGTCGTCTTCCCGCATCCGGAAGGACCCAGAATCGCTACCAGACCGGTATCTTCCAGCGTCAATGACGTATCGTTGATAACGTGAATCTCATTTTTCTTTCTACGGTTGTAGTATTTATTAACGTTTTTTAATTGAATCATACACTACACCCCTTGGCGATACGTATCCATCGCCGTCTTTTCAAACAACTTCTTCGAATACTTCTGCGTAATCAGATAACAGATCACCATAATGATTCCGTATACGACAACATAATCGTTCGGTTTCAGATATGTAATCAGTTCCTGTACGTAAGCAATCTGTATATAGTTTCTGCGCGTCAGTTCTATCACACCCAGAATTGCCAGGAATGATAAATTGGCGACGTTAAACAATTCAATCGACAATAAACTCTTGGCAACCCGCTTGTTGGCACCCAGAATACGAATCGTTGAATAGTAAACGTTACGCGAACGATAAATCAACTGAATGATAAAGTACGCAATAAAGAACAACGCAAATCCCAGGATACAGTACACAATCGTAATGAACATTTCCCCGATGACGTCAAATCCGCCGGACCAGCTGACCAGATGCGACTGAATGTGCAAAGGAGTATATCCCATTGCCTTCAGCGTTTCCACCATTTCGGCTGCCTGCTTGGCATCTTTGATGTAAACGGAACTCTGGTAACTGTCCCCCGTGAACAAGGAATTGTAATCCTTATAATTTACGAAATAGGCTCCGTTATAGTATTGATAATCCTTATATCCGGTCTTGGACTTGAAGTTTTTCTTGTTGTAAGTACCTTTTACTTTCAGATTCAGTACTTTTTCGGTATACAGGTTCTTGACGTTCACCCGGAATTTCAATCCCGCACATTTCATATCCGGACAATTGTAAATGTTGTCTTCGGAAATCATGACTTTACCCTGCGGTACTTTCTTGCTCGGAATAACCTGTCCGTACGTATTCCAGATATCGGAACTGGTTGTCTGACCACGGAACGTAGACGTTACGGTACTGTAATACCGCATCGTATTTGTCTGTAACGTTTCCATTAATCCGGAACTCAGATAAAAGGCACCGTCACCCATGTAGTAGGTGTCATCATATTTGAACACCTGCACACCGACAACCGTTACCGGATCTTCGGTAATCCGGTTTCCCGTATAGTTATCGTTCAGATATACCTGTTTGTCCAGAAGTTCCGGCAAACCTTCATTCGCATAATAACTGCTGTCGTACAGGGAAACAATGATTTCCTCGTCGTTTTCCGGCATTCTGCCATACGTGACTTCACCACGGAAATTGCTGATATCCGTCGGTCTGGAATACAGCCAGCAGATATCGTTGTTGGCACTGAT
>JABUSI010000326.1 GCA_021442745.1 Erysipelotrichaceae bacterium
ATTGCTTTACACATATCATAAATCGTCAGTAACGCAACCTGTACCGCCGTCAGGGCTTCCATTTCCACACCCGTTTTCCCCGTTGTCTTACACGTTGCCAGAACCGTAACAGACGGCTTAGTCAGTGTAAACTCCACCGTCACTTTCGTTAACGGAAGAGGATGACACAACGGAATCAATTCGCTTGTTTTTTTTGCCGCCATAATGCCGGCAATCTGCGCAACCGCCAATACGTCACCTTTTTGAATCCGCTGACTGGTAATTGCTTCGAAACACTCTTCACTCATCACGATTGTCCCCGTTGCAATTGCCGTCCGGTCCGTCGGTTCTTTCCCGGACACATCAACCATTACCGCGTTACCGTTATTGTCAAAATGAGTCAGTTCCATACTATTTCCCCTTTCCGAATCCGCAGTTCGGGAACGTACAGACTTCACAATTCAGGCAGAATCCGCCCTCTCCAAGCGCTGCCAGTTCTTCCGATGTAACCGGATCGTCACACATGACTCTTGGCAATATGAGGTCAAAAATCGTCCGGCGGGCATACATCACGCACCCCGGCAATCCCATAACGGTTACCGTTCTTCCTTCGTATTCCAGATATGCCAGCAAGAACATCGCTCCCGGAAGCACCGGTGCGCCATAGGAAACGATTGTTGCCCCGGTATTTTTAATAGCCAGCGGGGTCTTGTCATCCGGATCCACCGACATCCCGCCGGTACAGATGACTACGTCAGCCCCCTGATGAATCATATCCAAAATCATACCGGTTACCTTCTGATCGTTATCGTCCGAAAGCTGATGAGCAATCACTTCACTGTCAAATTCCGCCAGTTTATCCAGAATAACAGGTGTAAACGTATCCTGAATTCTTCCGTGATACACTTCGTTGCCGGTTGTCACGATTCCGACTTTTTTGTGCACCATCGGTTTGATTGTAAAAACCGGCTTATGGTCAGTAACCCTCATACACTCGTTTCTGACTTCTTCCATCGCTTCTTTTTCTATCACCAGCGGAATAATCCGGGTCCCGGCTAACTTGTCTCCTTTCCGGACCATGAAATTCCCGTGACGGGACGCAATCATCATCCGTCCGAATCCGTTGACCGTTTTTATTCCCGCAGCGTTTACTTTCAACAATCCGTCACATTCGGCAATCAATTCGATCTTTCCTTCCTTTACCGAAGAACGTTTCATATGGTCATTGATACACAAGGAGACCAATATTTCCGCCGCATCGTTTTCATGCATCATCGTATCGTCACATTCCCATACATATAACTGATCTTTCCCTAAACTCAGTAACACGGGAATGTCCTCTTCCGTTACCACGTGTCCTTTCCGAAAACGGGCGTCTTTGGTTACTCCCTTGATAATCTGCGTGATATCATGGCACAATACACATCCGACCGCATCTTTTGTCGCAATACACTTCATCGTTACTTCCTCCAGTATTTTTCAAATATCTCATTGGTATACGTACTGATCTCTTCCAGCATCGTTTCATAGGTCTTCATTAACTGCAGGCCTTCTTCGGTAATTCTGGCTCCTCCGCCGTTTGAACCGCCAATCCACCGTTCTACCATCGGTACTCCCATATGCTGTTCCAATTGACGGACCAACCGTCTTCCCTTACTGTAAGACAGTCCCATTTCTTCACACGCTTTCTGTACCGAACCGGTCTTTTGAATCAACAGCAGTAAATCATGAACACCGGGTCCATAGAATTTATCTTCTTTTGCATACATCAGCCGGATTTTCGGCCTTATTTTCATTTCACTCATACGCTCTCCGTTCGTTTTTTAAAAAACAATCGCATTTCTATTATAAAGGATTTACCACCCGGAATACACAAAAAAAAACCGGAATTTCTTCCGGTTTTCTTTGGCTATCACAAACTGTACGATTATGCTCTTCCTGAGTACTTACCATCAGCTGTAGAAATCAATACACGTTCACCGTTTTCAATGAACAGAGGTACTCTGATTTCCAGTCCGGTTTCGGTTTTCGCATTCTTTGTAGCTGAAGTAGCGGTATTTCCGGCAACAGCTGGTTCGCATTCAACCAATTCCATTTCAACCTTATCCGGTAACGTAATACCAATGGTTTCACCCTGGTACATCATAACCTTAACTTCCAGATTCGGAATCAGGAATTTCTTTTCCCATTCCATCGTACTTGCCTGGACTTCCAGTTGTTCGTATGTTTCGTTATCCATGAATACCAAGGTATCTCCGGAATCATACAAATACTGCATAGGACGCTTGTCAATGAAAGCTTCTCCTACCTTATCGGAACCGATCAAACTCAATTCCTTTACAACACCTGTCTTAGGCTGTTTAACTTTTACTTTAACTTTCATCTTAGCCATAGCCGTCTTGTTCAGCTGGATGTCTAAGCATTGATATAATTCACCTTCCCAAGTAAAACATTGACCTGGTTTAATTTCTGTTGATTGTAACATGTTTACCCTCTCCTTACGTTTTTTACTCTTACTATTTTATATGAAAATCATTATTTGTCAAAAAGAAACATCGGTTTTATACCGTTTTTTTCATAAATTCACAGACAAGCCGCACCGCACGCCGTTCATCCTTTTCCCCGAACCCGTGACCGCAATGTTCAAACCACGCAATCGTTGCATCCGGCAGCGTCTTCTGCAGTCTTTCCGAATATTTCGGATTCACCAGGTTATCTTCCGTACCATGCAGAATCAACACCGGATTCTCATACGATTTCACTTCTTCATACGGATCCAGCACATACGCACAGCGGAAATACGGCTCATACAGTTTTACCCCCAGCATTTCCTTTGATTCGATTTCTTTTGCGGAAGAAAACATCGAACGCACACGATCCGGAATACTGAACGCCGGATACAGCAACGCCGCTTTTGCGATTTCCTGCTTGCGGCGACTTGCGACAATGGCAGCGACCAGACCTCCCTGGCTCTCTCCGAAAACTCCGATCTGACAGGTGTCCACCCACTCCCAGGTTCTGACAGTATCCACCACGAAAGTCATTTCGTCAGCCATTGTCGCAATCGAAAAGTTTTCAAAATCCCCGTCGCTTAAGGTAACCGGAAAACCGTCACCAAAATCAAAACACAATGCACCGATGCCTTCCCGGTACAACCCTTCCGCATAACAGACAACGTCGTTATAATTCCCGTTGAATCCGTGTGCCAGAATCACCAGCGGACACAAAACGCTGTCCGGTTTATACAGGATTCCCCGAATAATCTGTCCGTTTCGGTTCAATTCGATTGCTTTCTTCATAACGATACCACCATTTCCATACAGTAAATTTTACATTGAAAATGAAAATAAGGAAGACTATAATACTGAAATTGAAAAAAGGAGGATTATTACATGTTAGAACTATTAGGAATTTCTTCAGCAATTGTAACTTCATTGTTGTTGCTAGCCGCAAAAATCATCTTGTGTATGCTGATGGGGCCGCCGCCCAATTGGCTCCTG
>JABUSI010000066.1 GCA_021442745.1 Erysipelotrichaceae bacterium
CGCAACAAATACATCAAATCGCAGGCGAAGGCGTATTTCCATCTGTCGGATGCGGAATACAAGAAATATTTCGGGTGATGAGTATGCAGTATCGCTATGAAATGAAATATGTCTTAAGTGACACGGAAGCGCTGGCGCTTCAGCAGCAGCTCAAACATCTGCTGTATCCGGATACCCACGGGAAACAGCAGGACGGTTCGTATCTGATCAAAAGCCTGTATTTTGATACGATAGACAACAGTGCCTTGTATGAGAAAAACGACGGGGTACTGATGAGACGGAAGTTCCGGATCCGGTATTACGACAATGACAGTTCGTTTATCCGGCTGGAAAAGAAGATGAAACATAACAACATGACGGCCAAGCAACAGGCGCGGATTACCCGGATGGAGTATAATGCGATTGTGGCGGGTAACTATGATGCCGTCGGCAATACCCATCCGCTGGTGATTGAGTTTATCAGTTTATGCAAAGCGGAGCATCTGGTACCGAGTGTGGTTGTGGAATACAACCGGCTGGCCTTTACGTATCCGGTATCGGACGTACGGATTACCTTTGATCGGAAAATCCGTTCGGGAATGTATACGAAAGATCCGATCGGCAATCCGCATGCGATGATGGATGTGCTGGATCCGGGTTTACAGGTTTTGGAAGTCAAATACAACGAAGTACTGCCGAGTGCAGTCGCAAAAGTTATTTCCGGCATACCGATGCGGCGGGAAGCCGTCAGCAAATTTGCCCGGTGTGCGGGATGGAAATGAGGGATGAAGGATGGAACAGATACTGAATTGGATTATTACGGATTTGAACGGAACGATTACGTTACCGGAACTCTTGTTGTCGGTAGGGATTGCGTTTTTGATTGCAGCATTTATTTTATGGGTTTATAAGGTAACATATACGGGTGTGGTATACTCGAACAGTTTTGCGCTGAGTATTCTGTTGCTGGCGATGGTTACCTCCATTATTACCCGGACGATTTCCAGTAACATCACCTTGTCGTTAGGTATGGTCGGTGCCCTGTCTATCGTTCGTTTCCGGACGGCAGTCAAGGAACCGCTGGATACGGCATTTATGTTCTGGGCAATTGCGGCCGGAATTATGACAGGTGCCGGATTGTATCTGCCAAGTATCATCGGCAGTCTGTTAGTGGGAGTTCTGTTTTTTGTGGCACATATGCTGGGGTTCAAGGTTTCCAGACGGTATCTTCTGGTCATCCGTTGCGACACGATGGGTAAGGAACTGGTAGAAGATACCCTGAAGACCATCAAGCACAAAAAGATGCGCAATCATGCGTTCTATAACGGAGCGTATGAATATACGTATGAAGTGGAAATCAAGACGGAAAAGGAACAGACGGCGATTGTCAGCCGGTTCGACATGATTTCCGGTGTGGATTCCTGCAGCCTGGTTGCGTACCAGAACGATTTCGGAGAGTAAGACAAAAAGTGCTCATAAACGGGCACTTTTCTTCTTGCCGAAAATAATTATAAAAAAGTGTTGACACTGTTTTCTATTCAGTGTAATATTAATGAGCACTCAGCAAGAGAGTGACAGCGATGGCTCGTTGGTGAAGCGGCTTAACACAGCGCCCTTTCACGGCGTCATTTCACGAGTTCGAATCTCGTACGAGTCACCATTTAAAGATCAACCCCGAGGTAATCGGGGTTTTCTTTTTGTCTGCCTCAGACGAAAAAGGGCATAAAAAAACTCACGATGTTTCGTGAGAACTTTTTTCATGGAGCGGATGACGAGAATCGAACTCGCGTAGTCAGCTTGGAAGGCTGAAGTTCTACCATTGAACTACATCCGCAAAATGGTGCCCCGCTGGCGACTCGAACGCCAGACCCACTGATTAAGAGTCAGTTGCTCTACCAACTGAGCTAGCAGGGCAGTTTTGCTTCGTGCTCGATAATTATAGCACTATGATTTTTTAATTGCAACCACATTGTGCTATAATAGTTTAAAATTTTTAAGGACGGATTTGAGGTGCTTTTATGAAGAAATGGATAGCGATACTTGTTGTTGTGATGCTGGTTGCTGCGGGAGTATACCTGTGGTTTTTTCCGCGGGTGGAACTGACGCTGAACGGGGAAGCAGAACTGACTTTGAATTACAAGGATTTGTATACGGAACAAGGCGCTAAGGGAACGGTATTCGGGTTTGAAACCGGAGAGGTGGAAATCACGGGTGAAGTTGATACGTCGGTTCTGGGCGATTATACCGTACAGTATACGTATGCGTTCGGAAACAAGACGTTGCAGCTGGTTCGTACGATTCGGGTGAGAGATCTGGAAGCACCGGTAATGACGGTTACCGATCCGCATATCCTTTACATCAAACAGGAACAGGAAATCCGTCAGTATCCGTCTGTTACGGCTGTGGATAACTATGACGGGGATGTGAGCGGGAAGATTGTTACGGATTCGTTTGACAACGATCACATCGGGATGCATTTCGTCCTGCGGGAAGTAACCGATTCCAACGGCAATACGGCATCCGTTGTTCAGCCGGTGGAAGTACGGGAAGATTACGAAGGCGTGGACAAATCCAAACTTCCTGTGACGATACAGCCGGGTCTTTACAACATGAAAGTGGAAAACGACCTGCTGTATATGATGGGATACGATACCGGAGAAGGAAGTCATGAAATTGCGTTTGTGTCGGATGCGGAATATCTCTTTTCTGTTTCCAATCCGGATGTAACGGATGACGGGTATTTTGCCGGATGGGTTGATGTGGCATCCCTGAAAGACGGGACGTATGAAGTATATGACCTGTTTGGCGGGACGAAATATCCGCTGGTTGACAAAAACATCATTGAAGCGTGCCGGTTAGGAAGATGGCACATCAAAGACAAACTGGTGACGTTTGATTATACGGGGAATACCCTGCAGGTTACGGTGGAACCGTTTGTATACCTGTATGACATTGCGATTGACGTCGGGCATGGGGATGATGACATCGGTGCCAGCGGTCTGGGTACGTATGAACGGGAACTGAATCTGAAAGTTTCCTTGTATGAAAAGAAGCGGTTTGAACAGCACGGACTGAAAGTCTGGCTGATCCGGGATTCGGAAGACTATGGCCCGCTGCTGGGTGACAAGAGCTGGACGATGATTCAGCGGGTCGGCTATACCTGGGGATGGTACGGTGCCGTTTCCCGTTATTCCTACAGCAATCACCACAATTCGGATACGTGGGGAACGTATGGCGGATTTGAGATCATTGTTTTGCCGGACAGGACAAATGAAACGGAATATCCGGAGTATCAGGTTTTCAAGGATTTCAAGAAACTGTACGAATTGCAGAACAACAAATACCAGTATTATTCCCGCAGTTATCATTCCGGAAAGCGGCTGGACCGCAAGGACGGAAAGATTTATGAAAACGAACGGGTATGGTACGGCAATATGCGGTACGCTCTGGAAAGCTTCGGAGTGGAAACGGTCACGTATGAAGC
>JABUSI010000237.1 GCA_021442745.1 Erysipelotrichaceae bacterium
ATGTTAAACAAGGATGAACTGGTCTTTGATTCCTACGATACGGCAGGACGCCAGGAAGAAGGAATGGATTCGGCAATCGATTATACGACGTCTTTCAGGGATGCGCATCTGACGCTGACGGAAGAACAGGTTAAGATTGAAACAGCCCGTTGCTTAGGCTGCGGTGCTTCCATTGTCGATGAAAACAAGTGTATCGGTTGCGGTGTCTGCACGACAAAGTGTGATTTTGATGCCATTCATCTGTTCCGCGATCATCCGGAATGTACCAACATGGTTGTAGCAGAAGATAAGTTCAAACACATCATTCCGTATGCGGCAAAAGAAGCCGTTCGTCTGACGTTCGGGAAGAAAACGGAAGCGGAAAAGGAAAGCATCCGCAAGCATAAGGAATACAAAAAGAGTCTGAAGGCAGGAAAGTAAGATGCATGAACTGGGTGTTGTCTTTACCATCGCGAAACATGTGGAAGACATCGCAAAAGACAATCGGGTAACGAAAGTTCATAGCGTAACGCTGGAAATCGGGGAAGTCTCTACGATTATTCCGTATTACCTGACGGATTGCTGGAACTGGAATGCCAATAAAAGTGACTTGTTGCGAGGATGTGAACTGATCATTGAAACGATTGATGCCGTTACGTATTGCGAAGCGTGCAAAAAAGAATACCCGACGGTAACGTACGGGAAAACCTGTCCGCATTGCCAAAGCGAGAACACATATCTTGTGCGTGGCAATGAAGTCAATATCAAGGAAATCTGCGCAGAATAAAAATTAGCGGCATATTGAAACATATGCCGCTTTTTGGTCACAAAACAATGAAGAAATCGCGCTAAATTATGAAAATGTTTCTGAAATATATTCAAAAGGTCACAAGACGATGATATAATCTCTACTGAATATAAGGAATATGACTGATAGAAAGGGAACATATGGGAAGTCCTCTCTACTTATTGATTAACGTATTCGGAATTGCAAGTCTTTCGATCCTGTATGGAAATATTCAGATTTCCGGAGACTACCGGTATGCCCAGCGTTTGTTCTGTACGGCACTGCTGTTGATAATTGCCTTGTTCGGATTGGACGCCATCTGGTATATGATTGCTTCGGAACTGCTGAATGCTCCTCTGGAAGTCAGTCGGGCAGTAAACTGCGGGTACTTCGGTGTATCCGGTTTTGTCGGGTATTTCTGGGTTCAATACGTAATCAATGAGTTGAATATGGCCAAACAATTGCGGATTGCTCATCTGTGGGTGATTCCGGCAATTGCACATCTGATTCTGTCAATCGGAAGTTTCTGGGGAGGATGGTTCTTCTTTGTTGATTCCGCCGGTGTGTATCACCGGGGAACGATGTTTCTTCTGCACTTGATTCTGGCATACGGACCATCGCTGTACATTACCGTTCTGATGCTGTTTGAGGGATTGCGGTTCGATTCGTATGTGGAACGCAATAAACGGATGGTGCTGGCATCTTTTCTGGTTCCGGTTCTGATTTGTGAAACCATACAGATTTTACTGGAAACCACACCGATGCTGTGTATCGGACTGACACTGGGATGTCTGCTGATTTATATGAATATGCAGTCACAGCTGATTTCTCTGGATCCGCTGACGAATCTGAATAACCGCAATCAGCTTGACCGGTATCTTTCCGTTCATTTTGACCGGGAAATGAAAGACGGTCAGAAGTTGTATGCGGCTATGATTGATGTTGATTGTTTCCGTAGCATTAACGATGCGTACGGACCGCGGGAAGGCGATCAGGCGTTGATTGCTGTTTCCGATGCGCTGAAATTCGGCTGCGACGGGACGAAGTGTTTTGCCTCCCGGTATTTTGATGACGAGTTTGTGATTATCAGCGAATCTGCCGATGATACGGAACTGAAGGGTGTGTGCCGGAAAATCATCAGCGAATTGCGTGATCTGAGTAAGGACCGGCCGTATGATTTGGACATCAGTATCGGAATTGCCGAACAGAACAGTTCGCTTCGAAATGGCAGGGAATTGCTGCAGGCAGCGGATGAAGCGTTGTATTTTGTGAAGAAAACGAGAAAGTCGAAAAGATAAGTCTCATGCAGGCATGTAACTTGTGACTTTGTGTAAAGTATGTTACAATTCAATAAATCAGGGGGATAGAAGGCAGGTGACGATATGTTTCGTATAGCAGCATGTGATGATTCGCAACAATGCTTGGACCAGACACGTTCCATGGTGAATGAGTTTGTCAAAAAACGTCCGGATCTGGATATTGTACTCGATACATTCCTGACACCGTTTGATTTGCTGGATTCCGTTGAAAAGGGAGTATCGTACCAGATTTTCTTACTGGACGTTGTATTGCCGGGTATTACGGGAATGCAGGTTGCGAAGGAATTGCGGAAGATGGGAGTCGGTGTGGCAATCATTTTCTTAACGTCGGATAAGAGTTATGCCCTGGAAGCGTTCAGTGTAGGCGCTACCCAGTATCTGATCAAGGGATTCTCCAGTGAGGAATTCTTTACCGCATTGGATAATGCCATTGATATTGTCGGACATGACAGAAGAAGACAACTGGTATTTGCGACAAAAGAAGGATTACGGCACATTTATGCACGTAATATTATGTATACGGTAGGACAAAGAAAGTATCAGGATCTGATTCTGGAAAACGGAGAAGTCATGGAAATCCGGATTTCCAACCGGGAACTGGCGGAAGAACTGACCCGTTCGAGCAACTTTGTATCCTGCGGAAGTTCCTATATTATAAACCTGTATTTCGTTGCCTCATTGGGAACGGAATACATCAAAATGACCGATGGTGCGGAAATCAAGATTCCTCGCGGTTTACACCAGCCGCTGAAAGCCGCATTCACCGCATTCTTTACCAGATAGACGGATAGAATTCCGTCTTTTTTTACGGTATGTACCATAGTATGTGCAAAATGTTCCGTTTTCTTCTTTTCTTTTTCCTTTGCAGGTATTGTATAGGTGTCAAATGAATCAGTAACCCTCAGGTCTATATGTGTTCCCCTCCTCGCATATAGCCTTTTTTCTTTGATAATGGTACAATTGCATGCGGTGATGGAAATGAAGAAAAAACGTATAACCGGTGCCATGGCATTCATTGTGCTGATGGGAATCGTCAGTTTGTTTTCGGATATGACCCATGAAGGGGCAAGAAGTGTACTGGGACAGTATCTGAATCTTGCCGGAGCAAGTGCGGCAACCATTGGCTTTGTATCCGGAGTCGGGGAACTGTGCGGGTATTCCTTACGACTGTTGTCCGGCTTTATCGCCGATAAGACAAAAAAATACTGGACATTGGTCATTGCCGGCTATGCGATGCAGGTATTGGCGATCCCGGCGCTGGCACTGATTGGGGAAAACGGCTGGGTATTGGCGTGCGGGCTGATTATTATCGAACGAATCGGGAAAGCCGTCAAGAAACCGGCAAAAAACACACTGATCAGTTTTGCGG
>JABUSI010000251.1 GCA_021442745.1 Erysipelotrichaceae bacterium
TTTAAAGGCACTCAGTGTTTTGAACTCTTCCATCCGTAACGGACCTTTGGAAGTTGTAACTTTTACCGGTGTTTCTTCTTCAATGATGTCGTTTTCCTTCAGGTTCGTCTTGATGATACCACCCAACTCCACTTTATCATCGTACTGGTCCTGGAAGGATATCGTTAACTTATTGTCGATGACCCAGGCGGTTACTTCTTCCACTGTCATCTTTGTCAGATCCGGTACCGTGATTTCTTTTCCTTTGGATATCGTCAGCTCCACTTTGGATTGCGTGTTCACCGGATCGTTAACCGCTATGGATTGCGACAACACGTAATTTCGGTCAACGTCATTGGAAAACTCGGAAGTTATCGTATACGGAATACCGGATTTGTTTAACCATAAGGTTGCCTCAAAAGAAGACAAACCTACCAGGTTTTCCATTGTCTGTTCCGGAAGAGTTGTCTTATCACCGATACTGAAGGTAAAGGTAATGGCATCGTTTCTCTGCATCTGCCCGTAGTTACTTTGTTCAATCACGATATACCGTTCTTCCGGTGATTCTTCAAACCTGATTTCCACGTTATTCATATAATGACTCTGAATGTACGTCATAATTTCATCCAGCGTATATCCCAGCATCTGCGGAACAATGACATCCTTATCGTAATTCGGACCTTCGGAAAGAACAATCTGCATGGTACTGACGGTTTCCGTAATGGTTCCTTCCGCGACGTCCTGTGCCATGACGTTATACATCGGAATGGTGTCGGAACATTCGTAGATAGTGGTGATTTCAATCTGATGACGTTCTGCCCATTCGTTGACTTTATTCACAGACGTATTGTAGAAATTCGGAACGGTTTCCTTTACCGGAAACGGAAGCATATTTAAATAGGTACAGGAATTGATTGCCATAAAGGCCACAAGAACCAGTGAAAGCAACGTATTGTTCCAGGAAATGTTTCCGTCTTTTTTCCATTGAACACTCTGGTTAATCAACTGAAATAAGGAAATACATAACACACCGCCGATCAGAAACAGAACATAGGTCTGGTCTACCTGCGATAATGCATAGTAATAACCAAGGTATCCGTAGATTCCCATTGCAACCGGAATTAATAATGTTAACAGAACCGAAATAACCTTTTTCATTGACATCACCTACGATTCATTATACCAAATTCAACAGCTGTTTCCTATTTTTTTAACATGTGGAAAACCCACTTTCCATCATAGTGTGGAAACTGTGGATAACTGAAATTCTTTCGATTTTATCTTGATTTTCAGTGTTGAAAAGTATGTGGAAAACTGTTTGTTGTTTTTTATTTTTCCACACTTTCCACATTTTAGTTTTCAACATTTTGTTTTCAACATATTTTCCACAATATCAAAATGTTGATAAATGTGGGAAAGTTAAAAATCATACGATTTTATCGTATATTTTTGATATCACTGATTATGTTGAAAACTTTTTTAACCCCTATTTTTATATAGACATGACAGTGTTGAAAAGTTAAAATGAAGATACTTTCCGATAAGTTGAAAATTCCTTATTTTCCTTGTTTATGGAAATGAACGGAAGAATGTCTATAAATGAAATTAAGAGAGGTTACAGTATGACAGATTTTATGGAGTCCAGCCTCGAATCGTATTTAAATGATATTTGGAATCAGGTTTTAAAAGATTTGGAGAATAATGAAGCGTTTGAAGACGGATTCGACATTATATTAAAAGGCGACGCGGTTTTAAAAAGACTGGATGAAAAGGAAGCTTACGTGATTGTTTCGGAAGTGTATATGAATATTTTCCGGAACAAACCGATGACAGGTGATATTCTGAACGAAGCATTTGAACGTGTTCTGAACAGACCGATTCATTGTCATGTTATTTCCAGCAACAGTTTTATGCCGCAGCAGACGGCACTTCTGGATTTTGCGGACGTTGTGGATGACAACATTCCTGCAGAATACACATTTGATAATTTCGTTGTCGGCAATTCCAACAGAGAAGCACATATGGCTGCCATGCAATGTGCAAAGGACGGATCGAAGTTCTTCAATCCTTTGTTTATCTATGGTGACAGCGGACTTGGCAAGACACATCTGATGCTGGCAATCGGCAATTATATCAAGAAAGAATATCCGGATAAAAAAATCCAGTATCTTTCCGTAACGGATCTGATGGATCAGTCACATCGTGCCAACAAGGAAGGTAAGATGGATGAATTCAAGGAACAGCTGAATTCCCTGGATATTTTACTGATGGATGATATCCAGATGTTATCCGGAAAGGTGAAGACGGGAGAATTCTTCTTCCAGATTTTCAACAATCTGGTAAATAACCGGAAGCTGATTGTCATGACCAGTGACAAACAACCGAATGAACTGAAGGGAATGGAAGACCGTCTGATTTCCCGTTTCTCCAAAGGATTATCCGTTGTGATTAATTCACCGGAGTTTGAGACAAGATTAAACATTCTGAAGATGAAACTGAAACAAAACCGGAATTACGATCAGGGACTGGTATGTGACGAAGAATCGCTGTGTTATATTGCGACGAATTGTACCAATGATGTCAGAACCCTGGAAGGTATGCTGAACCGGGTTATGTATTATTCCATTAATTTCAGTAACGGCGAGACCATCGGATACGATCTGACGGTGGAAGCACTGAAAGATATTCTGAAAACAAAAAAGGATAAAGAATCCGTGTTGAATCCGAATACCATCATTCATACGGTTGCCGAATATTACGGACTGACAAAGAAGGATTTATTGTCAAAATCCAGAGTCAAGAATATTTCCACGGCACGGCATATTGCCATTTATCTGATTCGTGAACTGCTGGATGTTCCGTATAAGAAAATCGGAACGTTGTTTGACGGAATGAATCATGCGACAATCATTGCTGCCTGCAACAAGATCGACAGCTTCTACCGGACCGATGAAGCCTATAAGACGGCAATTGATAATCTGAAACTTCAACTCAGAAACAAATAACATCATTTCACATCGTTATCCACAATGAAAAAGTGTTAAAATATCCGATAGAATCAACACATTCAGGACTTTTCAACATTTTGAACATTGCTTATTATTATTAATACTTAAAAAAAGAAATAAAGAAAAGAGGACATGCCATGTATTTTAAAATTTCCAGACAGGAATTCATGAACTTACTTTCTATCGCATCCAAAGCCGTAAGTCCGAATTCACCGTTACCTTCCTTATCCGGTTTAAAGATTACCGTTACTACTCATTCCATTGAAATAACGGCATCCAATTCCGATATCTCTATTCGTACGACAAAAGAAAAAGACGATTCCTTTACGTTTGAAGTATATGATACCGGAAGCATCGTCATTAATAAGAACTATATTATCGATATCGTCCGGAAGATTGAAAGTGAAGTTGTGGAAGTGGAAATCATGGATGGTTCCCTGACAAAGATCAGCGGCGG
>JABUSI010000128.1 GCA_021442745.1 Erysipelotrichaceae bacterium
CATAAACACCATGGCTTGTGCTGGGAGTGTCCGGGAGGAAGTGTACAAAGCGGAGAAACTACTGCGGAAGGAGCCGTTCGTGAAGTATGGGAAGAACTGGGTATCTGTCTGGAAAAGGAAGAACTGATACTGATTGATACCTGTTGCATACCGGACCGTTTCGTGGACACGTATCTTGTGATCAGAGATGTTTCAATGGATGAGATTGTTAAACAGGAAAATGAGGTTCAAGATGTGAAACTGGCTGTAATTGAAGAAATTGACAATCATTGGCAAGAGGAGATGTTTTCCCCGAGATTACGCTATCAACGATATCGTGAGCAATTGATTGTCTATGCAAAGGAGATAACAGATGGAAGCACAATGGTATAATGTACTCCCGAAGGAAGCTGTCGCAATCCGGACGGAAGTCTTTATGAATGAACAGGGATTTCAGAATGAATTTGATGACATTGACCATACGTGTCTTCATGTCGTTATCTGGGATAAAGATACATATATTGCCTGTGGTCGTTTGATTTTGGAAGGGGATTGTGCACATTTAGGCAGAATTGCCGTTTTGAAGCCGTACCGCAGACAAAAAACAGGGTCTTTTCTGGTAAACCGCATGATTGAAAAAGCGCAGGAAATCGGCTGTAAATACGTATGGTTATCTGCTCAGAGCCGGGTTCATCAGTTTTATCAGTCACTTGGATTTCTGATGGAAGGCGAAGAGTATATGGACGAGCATTGTCCTCATGTTAATATGAAAAAACCGATAGGGTAATCGGATCCTATCGGTTTATTTTATCCAGAATGTCTTCCATCCATTGGTTTTTCCTAGGGTTTGGTTTGTGGTACCGTTTTCCTTCCTTGTATACGTCTTCCAATACACGTAAAGCACGGATATCTTCAAAAGGATTGTTATTACATACAATCAGATCCGCACTGTAGTTCGGCAGAATTTGTCCGATCCGGTGTTGCAATCCGAGAATCTTTGCGTTCTGATTGGTTGCGATATAAACAGCCTGCGCATTGGATACGCCGATATATCTGACAAAGAATTCGATTTCCCGAGGCATTGCGTACGGTGTGGAGAACGGGCAACTGCAATCGGTACCCATTCCGACAGGTATGCCTTCCTTCAAGGCAGTCTTCGTACCTTCAATCATATTTTTCAACAGAACGTTGGAATTATATACGCATAAATCATTCATCATTGTAATTTCAGGTTCAAGATAAGCCAGTGGCACAGCAGGGGATAGCGTTGTGATAAATGCTGCTTTTGTTTGTTTGAACAGTTCAATTGCTTCCTTATCCAGCTGAGCACCGTGTTCAATGGTATCGACTCCGTTTTGTAACGCAACTTTAATGCCGTCCAGACTTTCGGTATGAGATGCCACTTTGTATCCGTACGAATGAGCCAGTCCGGTAATGGCGCTTACCTGTTCACTGTTCATTTTCACAACACCCGGTTCACCTTTCACTTTGGCATCCATAACTCCGCCCGTAACGCAGATTTTAATCCAGTCAGGTTTATGGTCAATAACATTCTTTGTATATTCCACAAGTTTTTCCGTTTCATTCGCGGTCAGGGAGATGGTACCGTGGCCATGACCGTCAATAACGGTAATCGCCGGTCCGCTGACCAGTAAACGGGGACCGTTCTGACGTCCGTTACTGATCCGATTCCGTATTTCCATATCAGACCAAATGAAATCTCCCATGGTTCGTTCTGTTGTACATCCCGAATATAATGAACTTTCCACGCTGTTTTTAACCAGTTTCATAATAATCGGTTTTCCTGCCGGTGTATGCAGCAGTTTCATCAGAAAGTCCTGAACCGGACCGCCGGATAACGATTTGGAAGGCTTACCGGACCCAAACAGGTGCGCATGCATATTGATCAGTCCCGGAAGAATATATTGTCCTCTGGCCTCAATAATATCATATCCGGGTAAAATAACCGGCCAATCCGTTAATGCTTCGATATTTTCGTCTTTTATGTAAATATTCTTTTCTTTCCAGGTAAAATCTTCGGATCCGTCATACACGAATCCATGACAAATCACATATTTCATAAGTTTCCTCCGTATTTCTGTAAAAAGGACTGTATGGCTTCTTTACGGGATGTTGCACAAACATATAACCGTTTGTCGGATTTCTGTTCTTCATTCAGATTAATCCATACGGTTTTCCATCCTGCTTCCAATCCGCCGGTAATATCATTGTTCCAGGAATCACCGAAAAACCAGATATCCGTATCATTTTCGTATTGTTCAACCATCCGGAAAGCGTTCAGATCCGGTTTGGAACATCCCAGTTGTTCCGAAGTGTAAAAATGCTCGGAGGGAATGTACCTGAACAAGCCCATTCCTTCGGCTTTCATCCGCTGATGGGCATCCGGACCGTTTGTCAGTACAAACAAAGGTATGTTATTTGCGGTCAATTGCTGCAGAAAACGTTCCATATCGGGATCTAATTCCAGATGTGCCTGGTAATATTCATATGTTTTCTGGAAATGTTCAGCCTCGGTTTCGGTAATCGTATATCCCATATCCCTCATGGTAAGGATGGTACGCTTGTTTCTCATCTGATGTAATCCCTGTTTATCCGTAAACAGTTTATCAGAATATAAACGGTGCAAACGGTAAAATTCAAGCCATTGTCCGGCAATTTGGGGAAACACTTCCTTAAGCGTCCGATAGTAAGGAAAACGGGCATCGTATAAGGTGCCATCCAAGTCAAAACATATTTTCATACAATTCCTCTTTCTTCTTACCGTAATTCTATCACAAAATCGTAGTACAATAGAGTACGGGGTGAACACAAATGCCAAAAACAGCTTTAGTATTGGAAGGCGGTTCCTTACGAGGCATTTTTACCGCCGGAATTCTGGATCGGATGTTACAGAAACAAATCCGGTTTGATTATGTAATCGGCACAAGCGCAGGCGCATTGAATGCGATGAATTACATTTCCGGACAGATTGGCCGGACTGCCAGGATTGATATGACATACGTAAACGACAAACGGTTTATCGGAATGCGGCAATTGATTTCCCGTCACAGCATATTCAATTTTAAGTTTTTGTTCGGAGAAATATCACATGAACTGATGCCGTTTGATTATAAAACGTTTTATGAGAATCCTGCCGTTTTTGATATCGTCACGACAAGCATGATAACCGGACAGCCGGTTTATTTCCGAAAAGGGGAGTGTAACGTCGATCTTGCGGTACAGGCATCCAGTTCCTTGCCGTTACTGTCACAGCCGGTTTATATCGACGATGATTTATATATGGACGGCGGATGTTCCATGCCGATTGCGTATAAACGGGCATTGGATCTCGGATATGACAGGATTGTTGTGATTCTGACCAGAGATAAAGAGTATCAGAAACACCCCGTGAGTTCTGCTAAAAGGAAAGTATATGA
>JABUSI010000331.1 GCA_021442745.1 Erysipelotrichaceae bacterium
TCGTAACCGTATTGTTCCGCCGTCTCCATAACCAGCTGACGGGTTTCGGCAGAGACCCCTTCCTTGTTGTTTAAGGCCATGGAAACAGCGGTTTCACTTAAGCCTAAAATCTGTGCTAATTTCTTCGCGGTAATTGCCATAAGTTTCACCTCAAAAACATAATAAAGTAAAAATAAAGTATTTGCAACTTTATTATTTACACAATAAAGTTTGTACTCTCTTACAATAGTATTGTAAGAGAAAGGGAACTCATTATGACAAAAATTAAAATTGGTTATGCACCGACCAGAAGAAGTATTTTCAGTGCTCCGGATGCGATTAAGTATCGCGGGCTGACCGCAAAACGGTTGGAAGAATTGGGAATTGAATTCGTGGATATCACGGATATCAACGAAGAAGGACTTCTGTATAATGACGAAGATCGTATTAAGATTGCCGAAAAATTCAAGGCAGAAAAAGTAGACGGTTTATTTTTGCCGCACTGCAATTTCGGAACGGAATACCTTTGCGCAAGACTGGCAAAGGATCTGAATGTTCCGGTACTGCTGTGGGGACCTTTGGATGAACGTCCGGAAGAAGACGGTACACGGTTACGTGATACCCAATGCGGCTTGTTCGCTACCGGTAAGGTATTGCGCCGGTTCCGCGTTCCGTTTACCTATATGACAAACTGCCGTCTGAATGACCCGGTATTTGAAAGAGGTCTGAGAGATTTCTTAGCAGTATGTAACGTAGTAAAAACGTTCCGTAACATTCGTATTCTGCAGATTTCCACTCGTCCGTATGATTTCTGGACAACCATGTGTAACGAAGGCGAATTGCTGGAAAAATTCAACATCCAGTTGTCTCCGATTCCGATGGGGGAATTAACCGATGAAATCAAGAAAGTAAAAGAAGAAAAGACGGAAGTTGAAAAGGTTATTGCTTACTGCCGTGAAAACATGACCATCTGCATCAAGGATGCGGCTCTGGAAAACGTGGCAGCTCTGAAGGTGGCAATGAAGAACTTAACTGTGAAGTACGGTTGCAAGGCTGTAGCTATTCAATGCTGGAACCAGTTGCAAAGAGAAATCGGTATCATGCCTTGTGCTGCCAACTCTCTGATGAACGAAGAAGGCATTCCTGTAGTCTGTGAAACGGATATTCACGGAGCTATCACGGCGTTACTGGTAGAAGCTGCCGGTATGGGTGAAACAAGAAGTTTCTTTGCGGACTGGACGATTCGTCATCCGGATTGCGCAAACGGCGAACTGCTGCAGCACTGCGGTCCTTGGCCAATCAGTGTTGCGCGTGAAAAACCGCAGATTACCTATCCTCTGGCATTCGATCATCCGGGTGCTGTTACCGCGGAAGCAAAGCACGGTATGGTTACGTTGTGCCGGTTTGACGGTGACAACGGCGAATACTCCCTGTTGTTAGGTAATGCCAAAGGTATTGACGGCCCGAAGGGTATGGGAACGTATCTGTGGGTGGAAGTTGACAACATCAAGCGTCTGGAAGCCAAGATTGTCGAAGGACCGTATATCCACCACTGTGTCGGTATCCATAAGGACGTTGTACCGGTATTGTATGAAGCTTGCAAGTATATGGGAATTGCTCCGGATCTGTACGACCCGATTGAAGAACAGGTTAAGGCTTACCTGAGAGGTGAATAAAATGAATCTGAAAGCGTTAGCGTATGATTTGAGAAAAGATTGCGTCGATATCATTATGGCCGGCGGTGCCGGTCATATCGGCGGCGACATGTCCATGATGGAAGTCATTACGACGTTGTATTTTGATGAAATGAATATCAGTGTGGATAATATGAATTGTCCGGACCGTGACTACTTCGTATTGAGTAAGGGTCATTCCATGGAAGCGTATTATGCGATTCTGTGCAAGAAGGGATTCCTGGATCTGGAAGACGTTATCAAAAATTTCTCCAGATACGGTTCCAAGTACATCGGTCATCCGAACAACAAACTGCCGGGTATTGAAATGAACTCCGGTTCTTTGGGACACGGATTACCGGTTTGTGTCGGTATCGCCCTGGGAAATAAGATGGATAAACGAACCAACCGTGTGTATACCATCATCGGTGACGGCGAACTGGCAGAAGGAAGTAACTACGAAGGGTTCATGGCTGCCGGCCACTACAAGCTGGATAACCTGTGTGCCGTGATTGACCGCAACCGTTTGCAGATTTCCGGTAATACGGAAGACGTTATGGGTCATGACGATCTGATCAAGAGAATTGCCAGCTTCAACTGGAACGTTGTGGAAGTTGAAGACGGAAATGACGTGGATCAACTGAAGGAAGCATTTAAGATTGCCCGGGAAACCAAGGGTATGCCGACGGCAATTGTTGCCAATACCGTAAAGGGTAAAGGTTCTGCCGTTATGGAAAACAAGGCAAGCTTCCACCATCACGTTCCGACAGCGGAAGAATATGCTCAAATGATGAAAGATTTCGAAGCACACAAGGAGGAAGTAAGTCATGAATAAGATTCCTAACAGACAAGTCATCTGTGATGTGTTAATGGAACAGGCAAAGACGGATAAGGATATCGTCGTATTGTGTTCCGATTCCAAGGGTTCTGCCAGTATGACACCGTTTACCGTAGCGTATCCGGAACAGTTCGTGGAAGTCGGTATTGCCGAACAGAACCTGGTAAGTATTTCTGCCGGTCTGGCAAAAGTGGGAAAGAAGCCGTTTGCGTGCTCTCCTGCCTGCTTCCTGTCTACCAGAAGTTATGAACAGTGTAAGGTTGACGTGGCGTATTCCAATACGAACGTCAAGTTGATCGGTATCAGCGGCGGTATTTCCTATGGTGCCTTGGGTATGAGTCATCACAGTGCACAGGATATTGCGGCAATGAGTGCGATTCCGAATATGCGTGTCTATCTGCCAAGTGACAGACATCAGACAAAGTATCTGATTGAAAACTTACTGAAGGATACGCAGGGTGCGTATATCCGGGTCGGAAGAAATCCGGTGGAAGACGTTTATACCGAAGAGAATTGTCCGTTTGTGATGGATAAGGCGACGGTAATCGGTACCGGTAAGAAGGCGGTATTGGTAGCTTGCGGTGAAATGGTTCGTGCCTGTGTGGATGCGAAGGAATTGCTGGCCAAGGAAGGTGTTGACGTAACCGTAGTGGATATGTATTGCGTAAAACCTCTGGATACCGAAACGATTCTGGAAACCGTTAAGGATACGCATTTAGTTGTAACGTGTGAAGAACATGCACCGTTTGGCGGACTGGGTTCCATGGTTTCCCAGGTAGTCGGCGCAAACGATCCGAAGAAAGTCATTAACCTGGCATTGCCGGATGCACCGGTGGTAACGGGAACAACCAAGGAAGTATTTGCCCACTACGGTCTGACCGGTGAAGGCATTGCGAAAGTTGTAAGAGAAAA
>JABUSI010000132.1 GCA_021442745.1 Erysipelotrichaceae bacterium
ACCTTACAGGATACCGCCAGATTACCGTTTAAGTTAATCATGCGTCCGATGTTCCCGATTGATAAGATCTAAGGAGAATCCCATGAAAGTACTTGTCGGATTTTTTACCACCGAAAGCAATACCCACATTCCCGAAATCGCAACCATTGCCAATTACGACATCGGATTCGGGGAAGAATGCGTCCGCAAATGTAACGTCAAGGACGTTTTTGATGATTACGGCATCGAAACCATCGGTGCCATCTATGCCAATGCCCATGGTGCCGGCGGCATCGAACGGAATGCGTTTGATTACATCGAATCGTGTTTTGTGAATGCCGTAAAAGAACACCTGCAGGAAATTGACGGTATTTACCTTCATCTGCACGGTGCCAGTGAAGTTCTGGGCTTAGGTTCCGGTGATCATCACATCTTAGCGGAAATCCGGAAGATTACCGGACCGTATTTACCGATTGCCGTTTCCTGCGACCCGCATGGAAACCTGACGAAAGAATACGTGGAACAATGCACAATCCTTCGCAGTTTCCGCGAAAGCCCGCATACCGATGCCGACCAAACCAAGAAAAAAGTCGCAAAAATGTTATGCGACTTACTGAATAACCGGCAGAACATCCGGCCTGTTTACCGGAAACTGCCACTCATTTTAGGCGGGGAACAATCCGTTTCCACCGACGAACCGGTTGCATCCATCAATAGATTCATGGATGAAATGGAAAAAGACCCACGCGTATTATCCGCTTCGTGGCATGTCGGTTATTTACGGCATGATTGCGATTGTGCCGGCTGCGGTGTCGTTGTGGTACCGAAAACCGGAAACGATATCGCATACTGCACGCAGAAGTGCAATGAACTGTACGATTATATCTGGAACAAGCGCCATGAATTCCACTATACGGGTGTTACCGCATCCCCGGATGATGCCCTTACAATGGTTCTGAACTTTGACGGGAAACCGGCATTCCTTACCGATTCCGGTGACAACGTCACAAGCGGTGCCACCGGCTGGAACACCGTCGTATTACGTCAGTTTCTCAATATCAAAAATCTGAAGAAATCCGTATTGATTGCCAACATCTGCGATCCGAAGGCGATGGATTTACTGAAAGACGAACCGATTGGCAAGGAAGTATCCCTTTCGGTCGGCATGAATTACGACAAAAACTCCTTACCGACACCGGTTACCGGTACGATTGCTGCCAAAGGCAGACAATTCGGCAACATGTGGTCCGGAAAAGACAAGGTATGGGGTCAGATTACCGTATTGAAACTGAAAGACATCCCGGTTACCTTATGTCTTGCGACATCCAGAAATACCATGTGCGAACTGCACCAGTTTGAAGAAATCGGTATTGACCCGCGCAACTATGACATCGTCGTTGTGAAACAGGGTTATATCTTCCCTGAAATGAAAAAGATTGCTAAAATGGTGGTAATGAGTTTAACCGACGGGTCCACCCCGCAGGATACCAGAGCCATTGATTTCAAACGGATTCTGCGTCCGATGTACCCGATAGATAACATATAAAGGAGAAAAAACTACATGCGCAACATTGAATTAACAACCGTAAAACAACCTGCCATCGACCATCTGGAAGGTCCTGTGTTCCTTACCGATGAAACCATTGAAGAACGCAAGCAGAAAGTATTAGCCAATATGGCAAAAGCCGGATTAGACAAACTGGTTGTCTACGGCGATGTCGAACACGGTTCCAATTTCGAATATTTAGTCGGCTATTTTACCCGTTTTGAAGAAGCCTTGCTGATTCTGGACAAAAACGGTGAAGTCACCCTGGTATTAGGAAACGAAAACCTGAACAAAGCCGGCAAATCCCGCGTGAAGGCCGACAAAACCGTTCACGTTTCCCTGTTCTCCCTGCCTAACCAGCCAAACCGCAAAGACGTATGTTTCCACGATCTGCTGGTAGAAGCCGGATTAGCCAAGGGACAACGCGTCGGTATTGCCGGATGGAAGAACTTTACATCCCCGTTACAGGACAACAAGCATACCTTTGACGTTCCGTATTACATCGTCAAGGAAATTTTGAACATTGTCGGTGACGAATCCTTAGTAACCAACGAATGCGCCATCTTCATCGGTGAAAACGGTGCCCGCTGCACCAACAATGCCAACGAAGTCGCTCATTACGAATTCGCCGCTTCCTTATCTTCCGATGCCATCATCGATGCGATGAACGCTGTGGAAATCGGCACAAGCGAATTCACCTTAGGTGACAAACTCGTTCGGTTCGGACAACATACGTCCATCGTAACCATCGCCACCAGCGGCCCTCGTTTCATCAAAGCGAACATGTTCCCGACCAACAATACGGTTAAATTAGGTGATCCGATTGCGTTAACCAACGGTTACCGCGGCGGTTCCAACTCCCGCAGCGGTTTAGCCATCCATGACGAAAGCGAACTGCCGGAAAATCAGAAGGACATGCTCGATAAAGTCGCAAAGCCATATTTCAACGCTTACGTTGCCTGGCTGGAAAACATCAGATGCGGTATGGAAGGACAACAACTGTTCAATATCATCGAAGAAGAATTACCACGGGCTACCTATGGCTGGACGTTATGTCCGGGACATCTGACAGCCGAAGAAGAATGGGTATCTTCTCCGATCTACGAAGGCTCCACGGAAAAATTAGCTTCCGGTATGCTATTGCAGATTGACATCATTCCGTCCGTTTCCGGATACAACGGTGTCAATGCCGAAAGTACCGTTGTGTTAGCGGATGAAACCTTACGGAATGACATCAGGGAACAATACCCGGATATGTACGCAAGAATGATGGCCAGAAGAGAATACCTAATCAACGAATTGGGTATTAACCTGTCCGAAGACGTTATGCCGATGTGTGCTGCCGTCGCTTACTTGCGTCCGTTCTTACTGTCCCACGACAAGGCATTCAAGGTTGTAAAATAAAACATTACCGATGTCTCATAAAAGACATCGGTTTTTTTCGTTATTTGGCAGTTAACGCATCCGATTTTGAAAAAATGTCATTTTTGTATGCGTTAACCGGCAAATAACGTATTTAAAAAACTGCATAAGTTCATACCATTGTATGTCTTATGCAGTTCTTTTTATATTTCATCAATCGGATACATCGGACGCATAATGCGCTTGAATTTGATCAGTTTGGTATCCTGCGGGGTTGCCCCGTCGGTCAGGGACATAATGCACAGCTTCCCCTTTTCTTTTTCTTCCGGATGAATGTATCCCTGTTTGACCACAATGATATCGTAATCATCCCAGTCCACACCACACGCAAAGATCTGATGTTTCTCGACAAAAGAATGGTTGTTGTCGGTCACCGCAACGGTAATCGGTTTCCCAATCACATCAATGGTAACCAACGGTCCGTAATCCCCTTCTTCCCCATACATCAG
>JABUSI010000142.1 GCA_021442745.1 Erysipelotrichaceae bacterium
CTGAGCAGCATCGCCCCTTTGTTCGTTCCCTTTGCGCAGATTTCCGCATAACAGACGTCACTGGTCGCAATATCCAGTTCCTCACCGCACTGTTCTTTCAGCTTTTCTATCACTTCCGTCTGCAGTTCATGGGTTTTCGTAATCAGAAACAACTTCTTCAGATCACCGGAAGGACCTGCCAGCCAATCCTTGAACAGATACGTACCGGTCGGCCAGTTGTGATGAAAACCGGTCGTAAACAACCCGTCATAATACATCAGAACCGTGCTTCTTCCATCCTTTTCCGTTTCCCGGGAAATGATATTGATATCTTTTCCGTAAGGTTCCACAATATCGTAAATTTTCTGAATACTGGACTTCGGTAAAATACTTTCATACGCCAGCTGATCGTGAATATGCAAGGTTGCCCCGCTGTCAGATAACATCGCTTCCGTTACAATGCCGTATTCCTTCTGAATTTCCCTGGCCGAATCAATCGGTCTTCCGCTGGCCAGCGCAAAGTGTCTACCGCTGGCAATCCACCGTCTGACGGCTTCTGCATCCATCGCATCGATGGTCTTGTCCGGACGGTATAACGTCCCGTCCAAATCGCTGATAATCCATCTGATCATACAATACCCCCATACAAAAAAACGCCCTTATTTAGGACGATTTTGCACGAGATGGTGGAGATGGCGGGACTCGAACCCGCACGAGATTGCTCCCAACGGATTTTAAGTCCGTTGCGTCTACCTATTCCGCCACATCTCCATGGAGGTTCCTGCCAGATTTGAACTGGCGGTGGCAGAGTTGCAGTCTGCTGCCTTACCACTTGGCTAAGGAACCATGTGACCTATCACGTGCTTTATTATTATACACATAGTTTGGCGGATTTGCAACTAAAAAGAAATGAATCACCGACTCATTTCTTTCTATTCCGTCGTATTTTCTTCCTTTTTCTCCAGTGCCTGACGAATCCGTTCCTTGGTTTCATTTACCCAGTCCGTATCCAGTTTGTAGTAGTAGACACCGTCTTTGGTCATATCACTGCCCTTGGCATGCGTTTTTGTTATTACGAATTCCTCCCGCATTGCCAGCGTATAATACGTCATCGCATCCACGATGGTAATGTTCGTATCAATCTCTTCCAGAACCTTGGTACCCAATGACAGAACAGTTGCCTTATCCAGGGTTTTCGCCTTCTTAATCATCGCCATGATGACTTCCTGCTGCCGTTGTGCCCGGAAAATATCACTGTCACTCTTCCGGTGACGGGCATAGGCCAGAGCCATCTCCCCGTCCATTTCCGTTTTGACACCTTGTTCAAACGTAAACTTCTTGGTCTTTTTGACGTTCCATTCCGTAAACGATGCCGACGGTGACAATTCAATACCGCCTAAGTCATCCACCATGGAAATGACGGATTCAAAATTCACATGAACATACGTGGTAATCTCCGGAATCTCAAACAGGTTTTCCAGCGTATCCAGGGTACATGCCCTCTCTCCGTACTGGAACGAATGGGTAATCTTATCCTTACGGTCCACACAAGGAATGTATACGTAAGAGTCTCTCGGCATGGAAATCAGATCTACCGTGGACGTATCAAAATTGACAGCCGCCAGCATAATCGCATCCGCCCGCTGTGCCTTTTTCTGGTTGGAACGTTCATCCGTACCCAGAATCGCAATATACGTATTCTTACCTTCTGCAACGATATCCTGTGCCTTATTCCACATCATAAACGCCGCTATTCCAGCCGTCAGTCCTCCGACCAGAACAACAACGACAAGAGCAGCAAGAAGAATCCGTCCCCAGCGCAATCTGACTTTGCGTTTTTTCTTCGCCATTACTTACAACCTTGGATCCAGTCCACCATATCTTCTTTCGGCTTGTAGCCCAAAGACTTACCGATTAACCTGCCGTCCTTAAAAAGACATACCAATGGAATGGACATAACCTGGTACTGAATCGCAATGTCTTCGTTATCATCCACGTTCAGTTTGCCCATCCTGATTTCCGGCATTTCTTCTCCGATTTCTTCCAGAATCGGACCCAGCATCTTGCAAGGTCCGCACCAGTCGGCATAGAAATCCACCAGTGTATACCCCGGCTGTGCGGTTAACTGCACAAACTCTTCTTTTGTTAATACTTTCATATTGTCTCCTCCTAACATAAGGTAAGGGTACCTTATATGTACCCTTATCGTATGATTTTACAGTTTTGCTGCTGCCGCTTCGTCAACAACTACGACAACATCAGGATGTTTCTGAAGGATACTTGCCGGACATTCTTCCGTAACAGGCCCCTTCATCATCGCATAAATCGCATCTGCCTTGTTGGCACCGCTGGCAACGATGATTACTTTCTTTGCATGCATGATGGTATCGATACCCATGGTAATCGCATGAGTAGGAACCTTATTGATATCGTCTTCGAAGAACCGTGCATTATCTTTTCTTGTGCTTTCCTTCAGCGTTACGATATGCGTTTTGGAATCAAACGGTGTACCCGGTTCATTAAAACCGATGTGTCCGTTCGAACCGATACCCAATACCTGTAAATCCACCCGGTATTCCTGCATCGCTTCGTCATATTCCCTGCACTTGGCGTCATGATCTTCACCGTCTTCCGGAATGTGGATGTTTTCTTCCCTGATATCCAATCCTTCAAACAGGTTACGATGCATGAAAGAGTAATAACTTTCCGGATGAGACTTCGGCAAGCCGACGTATTCATCCAGGTTAAACGTTGTTACTTCTGCATAACTGGTACCGTTTTCCTTATGATCGGCAATCATTCTCTGATACAGACCAATCGGGCTGGAACCCGTTGCCAGACCTAAGACACACTTAGGATCTGCGACAACACCTTTCATCACTTTGAAAGCTTCGTCGCTCATAGCTTCATAATCTTTCACCTTGATTAACGTAAACATATTATATTTCCTCCGATGTATGTTACCAACAGTATACCATTATCAATAGTAATTCTCTATGGTCTTGCTCTAGAAAATTTCAATATCGTAACTTGTCCGGTAAACACCTCCCGGAGCCAGTACAACCGTACCTTCCCGCTTATCAAACGGTGTATCGTTCGGACCGAAATCCCCGTGACCATGCCATGGTTCCAGACATACGTACGGTGCATTCGGTTTGGTCCAGAATGCCAGCCACTTATATCCCGCACAGGAAATCGTTACTCCGTGTTCTCCGTTTGTCAGGGATACTCTCGGGCTCAACGCATCCTGCAATACAATCGTATTGAACAATACGTCATAATCCAGCGCAATCTTCTTGGTCGTAAACTCATCCGGCACAAACTCCAGAGTTTCCTTATTCAACCGGTTCAGACGTTCTTCGCATGCCAGTTCAATCCAGTAATCGAAGAAGTTTTCCCCTTCGCCGGTCGG
>JABUSI010000192.1 GCA_021442745.1 Erysipelotrichaceae bacterium
CCCCGACCGTGCTTGTTTATAATACTCCTCTCTTACACCACTGTCAACACCTTTTTCAATGTTTTTTCACTTATTTTTTCAACACGTGTATACATAAAAAAAGAAGCCCGGATCTACCGAACTTCTTCTCACTTATTCAATATTTACTGAATTATTTTACAGCGTTAATGATATCCGTGAAGGAATCCGTCTTCAGAGAAGCACCACCGATCAAAGCACCATCGATGTCTTCGCAAGCCATGTATTCGGCAATGTTTGTCGGCTTAACGGATCCGCCGTATTGAACACGTACGGAATCAGCAGCTTCATCACCATACATCAGACGAATCTGATCACGAACGATATGGCAGCAGTTCTGAGCGATTTCCTTCGTTGCACTCTTACCGGTACCGATAGCCCAGATCGGTTCGTAAGCGATAACCATCTTGGATACGCACTTCGGACACAGATCCTTCAGACCGTTGGACAATTGGGTACGGATGACGTTTTCGGTTTCACCGGCATCGTATTGTGCTTCGGTTTCACCGATACAGAAGATCGGAGTCATACCGGCATCGAACAATCTCTTTGCTTTCAGGTTCAATTCTTCATCGTTTTCATTGAACATCTGTCTTCTTTCGCTGTGACCGATGATAACATGGGTAACACCCAGTTCCTGCAGCATCGGAACGCTGACTTCACCGGTGTAAGCACCGTTGTCCTTGTAATGGCAGTTTTCAGCAGCAACTACCAGATTCTTTGCATGTGCACATGCATCTTTCAAAGCCGTAAACGGAGCACCTACTCCGAACGTTGCATTTTCAGCACCTGTCAGAGTACCTTCGATTGCATCGATGAATTCGATGGTTTCTGCACAGGTCTTATTCATTTTCCAGTTTCCTACGATAATAGGTTTTCTCATGTTCTTTCTCCTTCAATTACTTTTCGTTGATTGCATCAACACCAGGTAATCCGTTGCCTTCCAAGAATTCCAGGGAAGCTCCGCCACCGGTAGAGATATGAGACATCTTGCTTGCATAACCCAATTGGTTAACAGCAGCTGCAGAGTCACCGCCACCGATAATGGTGGTAGCATCCGTTTCAGCCAATGCAGCAGCTACAGCCTTTGTGCCGGCAGCCAATGTCGGATTTTCGAATACGCCCATAGGTCCGTTCCATACAACGGTCTTAGCGTTCTTCACTTCTGTTGCGAACAATTCTACTGTCTTAGGACCGATATCCAATCCCATCTTGTCAGCAGGAATAGCTGTGGAAGGAACTACTTCAACAGCGATTTCGCCATCGATCGGGTCAGGGAATGCACCGGCAACAACCGTATCAACCGGCAGCAACAGCTTCTTGCCCAATGTTTCAGCCTTCTTTAACATTTCTGCACAGTATTCAACCTTTTCCATATCAACAAGGGATGTACCTGTTTCATAACCCTGAGCCTTCAGGAATGTATAAGCCATACCGCCGCCGATAATCAAGGTATCGCACTTTTCCAGTAAGTTATCGATAACTTTCAGCTTGTCGGCAACCTTGGCACCACCCAGAATACCAACGAATGGTCTTACCGGATTTTCAACAGCATCACCTAAGAACTTCAATTCTTTTTCTACCAAAAAACCAACAGCACTTGGTAAATGTTCTGCAATACCTACGGTAGAAGCATGCGCTCTGTGTACGGAACCGAAGGCATCGGAAACAAACAGGTCACCCAAACCTGCCCAGTAAGCAGCCAATTCCGGATCGTTCTTGCTTTCGCCCTTTTCATAACGTGTATTCTGTACCAGAACGATTTCGCCGTCCTTCAAGGCAGCAACAGCTTCTTCCAGTTCAGCACCACGGGTTACAGGAACGAAGGTAACCTTTGTGTCAACATAGCCGGCCAAGCAATCCGCAACCGGTGCCATGTTGTTCTTCTTCATATCGGATTCTTTCTTTTCCGGATCCTTGTGATCAACCTTACCTAAGTGTGAGAACAATACGATTCTTGCACCGTTTTCCACTAAATACTTAATGGTCGGCAATGCAGCACGTACACGTGTGTCATCCGTAATCGTATCTCCCTTATGAGGAACGTTGAAGTCTACACGGACAAGGACGCGTTTTCCCTTTACTTCTAAATCTCTAACAGTCTTTTTTGCCATTTTTAACTTCCTCCTAATATAGCAATTGTATTATAGCACTCTTGTCCGCATTCGCAAATATAACACGCCGTAATTTCACCGTTTTTCCCCTCTTTACCCGAACCACATTTCTCCATTATACTGATACAAAAAGAAAGCGTATTTTACGCAAAAAGGAGGTCCCATGACTGAATTTTCCATTGTCCGGAAAGAACCGTTTACCCTCATCGGGAAAACCGGAGTCTTCCCGTCCTTAAACACTTATAAGAGCATCCCGATGTTCTGGGAAGAACACAACAAAGAACCACAGAAAGATATCATTGGTATGTTCGGCTATTGCCTGGACGGGCCGGAGACCATCGCATATTCCATCTGCGATCTGTATAACCCCGACACTGCCGTTCCGGAAGGCTGTTCCGTCATTACCGTACCGGCACACACCTGGGCTGTCTTCCCTTGCAGGGGAAAAGTACCGGAAGATCTGCAGGCACTGACCTCTTACATCTGGTCGCAATGGTTCCTATATAATAAGGAATATGCTCCGGCAGCGGATTACATGATTGAATCGTACCTGCATTTTAACGAAGGACTCACGGAACTGTGGATTCCCGTTATCCGCAGATAACAACTTTTCATGAAAATCATGCATTTTCATACCCATTTGTACATGATGATGGTATGATATCGTGGTAGAAATCAAGGAGACAGTTATGAAAGTTACAAACGATATTCTGTATATTGGTGTAAACGACCATGAAACAGACCTTTTCGAAGGACAATATGACATTCCGAACGGTATCGCGTATAACTCTTACGTCATCATGGACGAAAAGATTGCCGTTATGGATACCGTGGACAAAAAGAAAACGGATGAATTCCTGGCAAATCTGGAAACCGCATTGAACGGCAGAACTCCGGATTACGTCGTCGTTCATCACGTGGAACCGGACCATGCGTCCAGTTTAAAAGCTGTTATGGATAAATATCCGACCGCTCAGATTGTTACTTCTGACGGTGCGAAGAAAGTGCTTCCTTTGTATCATGACCTGGATATGTCGAAGGCATTGATCGTCAAGGAAGGCGACAAACTGGAATTAGGAAAACATACATTACAATTCATCGGTGCCCCGATGGTACACTGGCCGGAAGTCATCATGAGTTATGACGCAACCGATAAGGTCCTGTTCTCAGCGGATGCATTCGGTAAGTTCGGCGCATTGGATTTTGAAGAAGAATGGGATTGCGAAGCCAGACGGTACTACTTCAACATCGTCGG
>JABUSI010000195.1 GCA_021442745.1 Erysipelotrichaceae bacterium
GTACAAGGCACAGGAAGAAGCGGACGAACAGGAAAAACAGCGGGAAGCGGAAAAAGCAAGACAGAAAGGTTACGTGGAAAAAGGAAACAAGGAAACGAATTTCCGGTATCACGTAGCATTGATTGATGAAAACGAAGATTATGACGACGAAGTGGTAACCGGTGAAGACGATTTTGTCATCGGTGTCCGTCCGGAATTCGTGGAAATCAACCCGGAAAGCAAGTTGGAAGCTGAAATCTATTCCTCCATGCCGACCGGTATGGAAACGACGATTCGTGCCAACGTCGGAAATTACATCTTAACCGGTGTGATGTTCGGCGGTGTCATCTATCATCTGGGTGATAAAGTCAATCTGGATTTCAAGGGCAACAGTCTGATTCTGTTCTCCAAGAAGAACGGCAGATTCATTACCCTGGGCAGTGCAGAAGTAAAATAAAAGAAAGAGCCGTGCTTATGTTTATGAGCACGGTTTTTTTACGAATTCAAGGAAAATGTCGGTATTCGTGTCGGTATTGATTGTATAAATGTCGGTAATAATATATAATGAGTACCGTCAGGAGGTGCGAATATGATTTATGTGGAATCCGAAACAATAGAATTGAAATCGAAGTTTACCGACACCATATGCAAGGATATTGTTGCGTTTCTGAACACAAGCGGCGGTGATGTGATAATCGGTGTGGAAGATAACGGAAATGTGATCGGCGTAACGGCGATCGATGAAACGTATAAAAAGATTTCCGATGTCATCACCAATCAGATTGAACCGAATCCACAGGATATTATTTCCTCCGAAATCCGTTATGACGAAGGGAAAATGATATTGGTTATCCATGTACAAAAAGGAGTCCGTCCGTTGTATTGTCAGAAGAAGTACGGGTTTTCCTCAGCCGGTTGTGTGATGAGGGTCGGAACGACATGCAGGAATATGACACCGGAACAGATTCGTATTCGTTATGAGAAGAACTTTACCGATTCTGATCTGATAATCCATACACCGGCCAGATACGGAACCATTTCCTTTAAAACATTAAAAGTATATTATGCGGAAAAAGGATATCACCTGGAGGCTTCTTCCTTTGAGGCAAATCTGAATCTGCGAACTCCCGGAGGCGAATACAATCTGCTTGCAGAATTGTTGTCGGATAAGAATATGATTCCGTTAATCACCGTGAAGTTTCATGGCACCGATAAGGCGTCCGTTTCCGAACGGAATGATTACGGAAACCAGTGTCTGTTGTTCAGCTATGAGCAGATCAGAAACAGGCTGAGTGCAGAAAATCTTTGCGTTTCGGATACAACGGTTCGTCCGCGTGTGGATAAGTATTTGTTTGACTTTGACAGTGCGAATGAAGCGGTAATCAATGCACTGGTCCATAATGACTGGAATATATCCCAGCCGTTGATATCCTTCTTTAACGACCGAATGGAGATTTTATCTCACGGAGGGTTGCCGAAAGGGCAGACAAGAGAGTTGTTTTTCAGAGGAATCAGTAAACCGAGAAACGATATGCTGATGCGTATTTTTATGAATATGAATCTGTCAGAACACACGGGGCACGGCGTTCCGGCAATCCTTGCCAAATACGGAGAGACGGTATTTGATATCGGCGATTCGTACATTCTGGTTACCATACCGTTTGATAAGACGGTTTTGAATACGATATCAAAAAAGCAGGATGTCGGTAAAAATGCCGGTATTCATGTCGGTTTGAATACGACAGAGAAGAAAGTGATTGATCACATAATGGAACAGCCGAAAGCCACAATGGAAAGTATAGCAAAAGAAGTCGGTGTCACAAAACGAACCATTGAGAGAACCATGCGGAAATTACAGGGAAGCGGTATAGTCATGAGAATCGGAACCAAAAGGTCCGGTCAGTGGATTCTGATGAAATAAAAGAAGATGCAGGTTATGTACCGTGGAAACGGGAGGGAACCTGCATTTTTTTGTTCGTTGCATTTGTGGTATAATGCAACATATGTTGAGGTGATGGTATGAAACCGGAATTGTTTACGGAATACAGAAAGAAAATCGTGGAGAACTGTTCGAAGGTAATCGTCGGGAAGGAAGAGGCGATTTCGCTTGTTCTGACGACGTTTTTATGTTCAGGACACGTGTTACTGGAGGATTTGCCGGGAACCGGCAAGACGATGCTGTTGCGTTCGTTCGCGAAATCGATCGGCAAGGATTTCAGACGGGTACAGTTTACACCGGACTTGTTGCCTTCCGATCTGACGGGTATTCATTTTTATAATCAGAAAACGTCAGAGTTTGAATTACGAAAAGGACCGTTGTTTACCAATATCGTTTTAGCGGATGAAATCAACCGGGCAACACCGCGTACACAGTCGGCTTTGCTGGAAGTGATGGAAGAACGGCAGATCAGTATTGACGGGTCTACAAGTGTACTGGATGAACCGTTTATGGTAATGGCAACCCAGAACCCGCTGGAATCCAGCGGAACGTTTCCGCTTCCGGATGCCCAGCTGGACCGGTTTTTTATGCGGATCGGTTTAGGATATATGAAGCGGGAAGAGGAAATGAAGGTTATGCTGCGTCCGAGTACGCTGGATATCCTGAACTCTTTAACGCAGGTGGTAACGGATGAAGAAACGAATACGTTAAAGAGTATGATTGACGAAGTAATGGTCAATGATGCCGTATTGACATACATGATGGATATTATTGAAGGAACCCGGAATGAGAGTCATTTTATGGCGGGTGTTTCAACACGTGGCGCAATGGCTCTGGTAAAGGCCAGCCGGGTGACGGCAGCGCTGGAAGGAAGAGATTATGTGATTCCGGAAGACGTGCAGAAGGTTGCGCCTTATGTATTGTGTCACCGTCTGAATGCGGGATTGGGTGCCACAACGAAGGAAACGGAAGCATTGCTGCAGAAAATTATCAGTAAGGTACAGGTACCGTTGGAAACGCTATGACGGTACTTGTGCTGATTATCGGTGCACTGGTGATTTACGGGGTACAGACATGGACTCTTCGCAACGTTTTCAGTTGCGAAATGAATCTGCGTTGTTCCTCACATCTGGTAGAGCCGGAAGAGTCGTTTGAACTCATCATCACAATCAGAAACAAGACACGGCATTTCGTGCCCTTTTTGCGTTATCATATTTCCTTGCCGAAAGGAATCCGGACGGTGGAAGAAAGCGGTTCGTACCAGTCGTCAACGTTTAAGAATTACATCATTGACCATACGACGTGGCTGAAGCCGGCACAGATTCTGGAAGTACACATTCCGGTGTGCTGCCAGGCAAGAGGACGGTATCAGATTCAGGACGTACAGCTGGGATACGGGGATTTCTTAGGATTGCAGGAAGAAATCGTACACGTGGGGCTGGTGGAAGAAATCGTTGCGTACCCG
>JABUSI010000354.1 GCA_021442745.1 Erysipelotrichaceae bacterium
CAACAATTTTTTTTTAATAATTTCATTAAATTATCATTTTCCGACATTTCAAATATTATTTTGCGAAGGAATTGAACATTACGTGAATGAAATCATTGAATCCGGAGATATCAATGCGGAACATGTCAGTTTCTCTTATGGGGATCAACCGGTGTTGAATGATGTAAGCTTTGTGATTCCGGAAAACAAAACGACTGCGGTAATCGGTTACAGCGGAACCGGAAAATCAACGATATTGAAACTTCTCGAACGAATGTATGAACCGAACGAAGGGCGTATTATGTTGCACGGAGAGAATATCGAAAAGACAAATATAGTGAATTATCGCAATCTTATGGCATTTCTCATGCAAAACAGTCCGCTGATGAGCGGCAGCATCCGTGAAAACATATTGTATGGCATCAAAAAGAAAGTATCGGATGAAGAAATCATGGATGCTTGTGAAAGGACGAATCTGAAAGAATTTATTGAGACGGCCGGACTTGATTATATGATAGAGCCGTTTGGAGAGAATTTATCCGGAGGGCAACGTCAGAAACTGGCTTTGGCAAGAGCGATTCTTTCGGATAAACCGTACTTGTTGCTGGATGAACCGACAAGCAGTATCGATATTCCTTCCAGAACGGATATATGTAACACATTGAAATCACTAAAAGGCAGAAAAACAATCGTTGTTGTTACGCATGACCGGCAAATAGTTGACCAGGCAGATCATATTGTTGTAGTCAATAAAGACCATTCGGTAAGTTCGGGAACTCACAGTGAAATGTTGTTACTCAGTGATTTTTACAAAAACTTTGTAAACGCAAAGGAGGCGGAGTATGGAAAAGAATAAAAAGAAAAACGCTTTCCTTGAAATACTGAAATTTTACAGACAAATCAAGATACCTTGGGGCTGGTTTGTGATCAGTATTCTGGTATCAACGGCGTTAAAGAAAATAGAGGTATTGGTTGTACCATGGACGAGTAAGGTTATGACCGGGATGATTACGGAAGATAATTTCCTGATCGGTTTTCTGGGTATTACGCTTCTGTATTCCATGACAGAGGAAATCAGTGAGCTTGTAACGGATTTTACGGGGCAGAAGATTTCCAGAAATGTGCGGACCACTGTCTGGAATAAAATCATCCACCTGCCGATGTCATTTTTCAAAAAGGAAGACCAGCAAGGTCTGGTATCACGGATTATGAATGATACGCAAGGAGCAACAGGAGCCATAAGTTGTATTACACTGCTATGGTCTACGATCTATGCGATTTATCTTTCTTTTGTTCAGATGTATGCCATCTATAAAAACCTTACGTTTGTAATGCTGTCGTTTTTCCCGTTGTCTGTTTTTACTGCCTGGATTATGGGAAAGCTGGAATATCACATTGTAAATATTGATTTGAGTTCTTTGTCAAGAATCACAGGTTTCTTTGCGGAACGGTTACCGAATATAAACCATATCCGATTGAACAACATGCAGGATGAGGAATATCAGAAAGGTATTGAAGAAAACGAAAAGCGGTACCGGGCTGAAGTAAAAAAAGAAAAACTGTTTATTTTCCAGGCGCCGATCGGAACTCTGGCACAATATATCAACCAGATTATTCTGCTGGTTGTTGCGACATCAATGGTGCGTCTGGGAACCATGAAAATGTATCATGTTGTGAGTCTTTACAATTACTCTCTGGTATTTATGGGAAATGCTTATTTGCTGATGGCTACATGGCAGATTATCCGTCATACGGAGAGTTCCTGTGAAACGTTAACGGAAATCTGTAATGCTCCGTCAGAAGACTTGCATTCCGGTGTAGTGGTGGAAACCGTAGAAAATATTTCCTTTGAAAACGTAGGTTTCCGTTACGAGGAAAATACACCGGTACTGGAAAATGCATCCTTTACGATTCCGAAAGGAAAAGTGACGTGTCTTGTCGGTGAAAACGGTTGCGGTAAATCCACAGCCATTAAACTGATTGAACGGTTTCTGATTCCGCAAAAAGGCAGGATTGTGCTGGGAAAAGAAGATCTTTCCAATGTAAGCTTGTACGATTTACGGGAACAGATTGCGTATCTGTCACAGTCAGATCAGTTAATCCACGGAACGATACTGGATAATCTGAAATACGGATTGCACCGTGATGTTACGGAAGAAGAGTTACGTAAAGCGTGTACGGTAGCACAATTGGATGATTTGCTGAATACGGAAGAAGGATGGAATCGTCAGGTTTCGCGTTTTGACAACAAAGTATCCGGAGGAGAAATGCAGAGAATTGCGATAGCCAGAGCGTATCTCAGAAATCCGAATTATCTGATTATGGATGAGGCGACAGCCGGAATTGATGCCGTCAATGAAAAGGCAGTATTATCCGGTTTGTACGAACTGATGAAGAATAAGACAGTTATAATGGTTACCCATGATATGAATCTGATTGAAAAAGCAGACCACATTGTCGTCTTTCATGAACATACTGTGGAAACAAGCGGGACCGTTCAGGAGGTACAAAAGAAATCTGCTTTATTCCGAAACTTTGTGAAAGGAGAAACGAGGTCTGATGTTGCAGCTGAAGTCTGAAATCGTGAAACGCTACAATTACAGACAGGTTGATTTGTCGCCGTTTATACTACCGTTTGAACCGGATTACGACCGGTTGGAAAAGGATCTGAGGCTTTTAAGAAAGAAACACAGTATCGTTCGTACGGCAGAAACGGTACAGAATGATGATATTATCACAATGAATGTTGTCTATAAAGACAGCGGTATTGAAAAAAAGAACCTGGCTGTAAAAATCGGGAAAAATCTGTTTGATAAAGAAGCAGAAGAGTTTCTGATCGGAAAAGAAACGGGACGGTATGAAGTTCACACAAAACGCGGTGATGTACAAATCGAACTGAATGGTATCCAACGTTCCGTATTTCCTGAGTTAACGGACGAACAAGTAGCAAAGTGGAATCTGAATGAAGGAAAAACGGTACAGGAAGTAAAAGAGTATTATCTGGACCTTCAGAAACAAGAAGATACGGAAGAAACGGTACGTGATGTGAGTCTGCATATTCTGGGGCTGATTCGGTCACAATGTGAATTTGAAATGGATAATGAAGAAGTGAATGCGGTAAAGGAAGAGGCGTTTGGAATCATGGAATCCGTATTGCGTTTGCAAGGATGTTCCTCTGATGATGAAGGATTTTTGAAAATGACCGGACAGACGAAGGAACAATTCCGATGCTATTCCGATATCCAAGCGGAATACAGTTTACAGGATGCATTATTGGGAATGTCGTATATGAAGGAACATAACATAACCGTTCCGGACACGTCATATGAAGAAAGCCTTGCGCAATACATTTTGGAAACCGGAATAACGGAAGAGACTGCAAGAGACATC
>JABUSI010000154.1 GCA_021442745.1 Erysipelotrichaceae bacterium
TGAAGGCGAATACGAAGTATTACTATAAAGTACGGGCATATCGTACCGTGAATAAGAAGAAAGTATATTCCGCGTATTCGGATGTTGTTTCCGAGTATCCGAATCCGGCAAAACCGGGCAGTTTATCCGGTAAATCCTATAACGGGGAAACGGTAAGACTGAGCTGGGCTGCGGTATCGTATGCGAACGGTTATAAAGTATATCGGAAAGAAAATGACCAATGGACGGAAATCGGTACGACGGAGGCATGTACGTATGACGATGCGAACCTGCAGTTCAATACGAAGTATACGTATACCGTAAAGGCATACCGGATCAATGAAGAAAAAGAGTACGTCAGTACGTCTGCAACACCCGTAACGGTCAAGACGGCATTGTGTGTACCGAAGAACGTGGAACTGGAACAGACGGAATCCTGCAGTGTAACGCTGACTTTTGACAGACAACCGGCGGATGGGTATCAGATTCGTCGTAAGAAAGGATCTTCCGGTACGTACAGTACCATTTACAAGGGAGAGTTGCCGGTCGGTGTGAATGCGGCAGGTGTTGTGGAGGTTACGTATACCGATATGACAGTGAAGGCAGGAAGTACGTATTATTACAGTATCCGGGCATATCGTACGGCTTCCGACGGTACGACGTATTATTCGTCCTGGTCCGGTGCCAAGAGTATGAAAGTTACGGCATTTGCGCATAAGGGATATACGTATCCGCATACGTATGCGCTGGAAGAAGGCGGAACCATGAAGGTAACAAACGTTACGTTTACGGTCAGTGAGAAAACGGATGATACCGTCAGCGGAACGATGAAGGTATATTATGAAAAACTGGTATTGCCGGATACGGGTAACGGACTGAATTTTTCGGTAAACTTTACGGATGAGGAAGGAAACGTACAATCTGTTTCCCTGGGATTGCAGGGAAGCGGAAAGGTATTACGCAACGGTGTGATTTCCATACCGTTTGAGTCCTTGGCACGTGCGCAGTATTACTATAGTTTTGACGGAGAGTAACGAAGAAAAAGCAATTCTTTCCTTCTTTTTTACTTATGTTACCGGAAGTATGATAAAATAAAGTTTATTACATAGGGGGGGGAAAAACTATGAACCGATTCATGAAATTGCTTCTTTCCTTGGTAATGGCATTCAATATGATTCAATTCACTCCGGTATTCGCGGAAGAAGATCCGACGGAACCGACAGAACCTCAGAATGAGGAAGTGGTTGAACAGGAAGAAACCGTTACGGAAGGAGTAACAGAAGAAACACCGGTTGTGGAAGTACCTGTTGTGAATACAACGGAAGTACCGGAAACAACCGAAGAAGAAGGTCCGAAATTAACGTACCATGACGTGGACATTAACGTGTCCAAGTTTGCGGTGAAAAGAACGGTACCTGTAAATAAAGGAAGTATGCCTGCAAGTTATGATTTGCGGGATCAGGGCTGGGTATCACCGGTTAAGGATCAGGATCCTTACGGTACCTGCTGGTCTTTTGCGTTGATGGCTACGGCAGAATCCAACGTTTTATACCAACAGCTGGAATCCGATCCGGATTTGTCCGAATTGCAGATGGCTTACTGGATGTACAATCGTAACAATGACCCGTTGGGATTGACAAAAGGTGATAAGACCAGAGTTTACGATTCATTCCTGGATACAGGAGGAAACGATTACCTGGCAACGTTTGCGATTGCCGGCGGTCTGGGTTATGTAGATGAAGAGTTAGCTCCGTATACACTGGCACTGAAGATGGGCGCAAGCGTACGTCTGAACAGCCGTCTGGCTTATATGTCCAATTCTTACCGTCTGACGGAAGCCAAGTGGATGTATATGTCGGATACGGATACCGTTAAGGAAGCCTTGATGAACGGTGGTGCCGTTGCGGTATCTTACTATCACGATGAGACATACCTGAGTGCTGAAAAATACTTCGATGAAGAAGAAGAAAAAGAAAAAGAGCATTGGTGTTATAACTCAGGTGACGCATATGAAGGATCTTCCAACCATGCCGTTACATTGGTAGGTTGGGATGATAACTATCCTGTATCTAATTTTGGTTACGAGAACAGACCTAACAACAATGGTGCATGGCTGATTAAGAACTCCTGGGGCGATGAGTTTTGGGGTGAAGCCGGTTACTTCTGGATTTCTTACGAAGACTTGAGTCTGATGGGCGGATTGGCTTGCCAGTATACGGTAGTCAGACCGGAAGAAGACGAAAACATTTATCAGTATGACGGTACAACGTCTGCAAGTGTATACTTCGTAACAGAAGAAGAAACGACCGGTGCAAACGTATATACGGCAACCAGAAACGAAGTCATCCGGTCTGTCGGTTTCTTTACGGATGGCGACAATACGGATTACACCGTGAAGGTATGTCTTTTGAATGAAGACTGGAGTACTCCGGAAGATGCTGTACATTGTACAGTAACAACCGGAACGGCAGTGATTGCCGGTTATCATGAAGTACCGATTGAACCGGTTGCGGTTGCGGAAAATCAGCAGTTCAGTGTTATCGTTACGTTAAATGTAGAGCCGGATTATGAAAATGAAGAATATGCGTACATGTACGTAGACGAATCTGACAACTATGAATGGATTTACTTTGTGAACAAGACGACTCCGGGAACCAGTTATCTGTATAACCTGTTCGGAGAAGAAACATGGGATGATATTTCTGCATTAGGTATGGAAGCTCGTATCAAAGCGTATACGACACCGGCTCCGGATTATGTAGATGTTACGATTAATACAATCCTTCTCTTGGACGCAGGAGAAAGCGGATATCTGAATCCTGAATTTACCCCGGCAATCGGTAACCCGGATAGTATTTACTGGACATCTTCCGATGAAAATATAGCGGATGTTTATGGTGACGGTTATGTTTATGCGTATGAACCTGGTGTAGCAATCATATCTGTTTATAAGACCAGTGATGATTCCTTGCTGGCAAGCTGCGAAGTAACCGTAGAACAACCGATTGAATCCGTAGAAGCAGATTGTGATTACATCGTTGTTCCGACAGGCGGTTCCGTGCAAGTATCCGCATGGGTAACGCCGGCGGATACGACGGAAGATCGGGTCATTTTCTGGGATCTGAGAGATGAGGATGTTGTATCCTTAAACTGGGAATGTACATCTAACGGAGACGTGCAGACGGTAAATTATGTTGACGACGGTAAGGTAACGATCTATGCAAAAGCTGTTGCACGTCCTGATATCTGTAAAGCGATTACCGTATTCAGCGGTACACCGTATGAAACACGCGATTTGGCAGATGTTCAGTACGATTTGTCCGCATATAAGCGCAGTTACAATTCCGTGACCCTGGAATGGGAAACACAGGAAAACGTAACGGG
>JABUSI010000277.1 GCA_021442745.1 Erysipelotrichaceae bacterium
CCGGCATCCGGTGAAAAGACAAACGTTGTCACCAGGTTAAACAAAAGGAAAATACCGATATACACAAACGCGACACTGATTTCCTTCCATTCGGTTCTGGAAACCAGCAAGACGACATAAGAGAATACCAGAACACCAATCAATACCCGGACGTCAAAGGTTAACATGGACACAAAGGACATCAGCAGAAAACATACCAGTTTGGTCGCCCCTGACAGTTCATGAATGACAGATTTCTTGTTGTTGTACGCAAGGATTCGATTACGCTTCATGAGTTCTTCTCCTTTCGTCATACTGAATGAAACATTCCACAAACTTCAGCGGATCTTTCATCTGTGCCTTTACGGCCAGTTCAAACAAGGAAGTTTCCTTCAAATTGGAACGGTTTACCAGATCGGCATCACACAATACTTCGTATGCTTTCTTGTCTGCCAAAAGCTTACTTTCGGTTAATACGACAGCCCGTCTGGTGTATTCCAGCATCAGGTGCATATCGTGGGTAATCAATAAGATGGTCTGTCCGTTGTCGTTCAGTTTCTTTAGAAATTCCATGATATCGCTGTAATGCTTATAATCCTGTCCGGCTGTCGGTTCATCGAGAATCAGAATCTTCGGATTCAATACCAGAATGGATGCGATGGTTACCCGTTTTTTCTGCCCGAAGCTCAAAGCACTGATCGGCCATTTCTTAAAGCGTTCCAGCCCGCAGATTTTCATCACTTTATCTACGCGTTCTTCGATTTCTTTCTCCGGTACTTTCCGGATTTTCAATCCCATCGCGATTTCATCATAAATCATCGTTGTGGAAATCATCTGGTTCGGATTCTGTAACACGATACCGACATATTCCGCCCGTCTGGCAATGCTCATGCCGTCCAGGTCGGTTCCCTGTACCGTAACGGTTCCTTCGTCCTGTTTTTCAAATCCGACGATGACCCGGGATAAGGTCGATTTCCCGGCCCCGTTTTTACCGACAATCGCCATCATTTCCCCTTCATGTACCGTTAAACTGATGTCATCCAGCACTTTCCGTTCTCCATCATAAGAGAACGAAACATGATCGATTTTCAACAGTTCCTTCTGCTGTGTTTCTTCCTGCACACTGTCGTTTTCTTCAAACCACGCCTGCAGCTTATCCTTACAGCTTTCCACATCGAAAGTATCGATCGATGCCGGCTTCATATCTTCGGTAATTTCCACACCGGCATATTTCGCACATGTTACATACAACGGTTCCCGGATGCCATGGTCAATCAAGACACTGCTTGCCAGAACACGGTCCGGTGTATCATCCATAATAATCTGTCCGTCATTGACCACAATAATACGGTCCACACTGCGGTGCAATACGTCTTCCAGACGATGTTCGATAATCACAATCGTCTTGTTCATATTGTGAATCTCATCAATCAGTTCAATCGCAACCTTACCGGTTTTCGGGTCTAAATTTGCCAGAGGTTCATCAAACAACAGGATTTCCGCATCGTTTACCATAACACCGGCCATGGATACCCGTTGTTTCTGCCCGCCGGACAATTCCTGCGGATTGGAATCCAGTAAGTGTGCCATATCAACCTGTTTTGCGATTTCATTGACACGACGAATCATTTCTTTTTGCGGCACGCAATCGTTTTCCAGAGAGAACGCAATGTCTTCTCCTACCGTCATACCGACAAACTGTCCGTCCGGATCCTGCAATACGGTACCGATGGTCTTATTAATCTCAAACAAAGAAGAATCTTTCGTTTCTTTTCCGTTAACGGTCAGAGACCCTTCCATTCTTCCTTTGTACACAAAAGGAATCAACCCGTTGATACAATTTCCCAGCGTGGATTTCCCGCTTCCGCTCGGTCCGACAATGAGAACTTTCTCACCCTCATAGATTGTCAGATTGATATTCTTTAACGTCGGGTTCTTCTGGGCATCGTACTTAAAGGAAAAATCTTTAAACTGAATGACTGGATTTTTCATACTCTTTTCCCCTTTTTTTACCACTGTATTGTAACAAAAAAAGAGTCCGTCAAATAGGACTCTTTCTCACTTTTTCTTATTCCAGAGTGTCTTTTCCGGTTCTGGTCTTTGCGTAAGCAGCAATCAATGCGCCACCGACAACAAGGCATACCAAGCTGTCTGTTACGAAAGCCAAAGCCAATTGCGGAAGTACTGTTGAGAATACTTCACTGTAAATCACAACGTCACCGACAGCGGAAACAACCGGCCATGCGATAGCGTTTGCGATCAATACGAATACAACAAAACTAACCCATTCTTTCTTTGTGATGCTTCCCTTTTCCGGGTCAATCTTAGCCAAGCCCGGAACAAAACCGCAAACGGCAGAACCGATTACCCAGCTCCACCAGATACCCCATCCGGCAGTAGCGTCTGTCAATGCATGACCGATGAACGCGATCAATGCACCGCATACAGGTCCGAATACTACGGAGAAGAATGTACTTACTCCATAAGCAACTACAAAGTTTGTGTTAGGAATTGGTGACGGAATGGAAATAAACTTCATTAATACAAAGAATAATGCAGCACCCAAAGCGGTAGCTACCAAAGTTTTAACACTAAAACCCTTTTTCATTTTTCATATCCTCCCTTTTTGAAAAACATAGTTCTATTTTATATTTGTTGGGATATTTGTCAACAAATTAATGGAAATACGCTTTGTAAATCTCGTTTTTCGAAACTTTATGTTCCTTTGCGGTCCGTTTGATGGCTTCCGAAGCGCTGATTCCGCTTTGTACGTAACCTTCGACAATCTGCACCAGATCACTCATGGAGACCGTTGCGATAGGATCTTCGCCTTTTCCTTCGACGACCAGAACCATTTCCCCTTTCGGTTCCTGCATCTCTTCCATCAGTTCGGAAATCGTTCCGCGCAGATATTCTTCGTACTTTTTCGTTAATTCCCGGGCAATGCATGCCTTACGGTCTCCGAAGACTTCCAGGAAAACCTTTAATGTTTTCAGAATACGATGAGGAGCTTCATAGAAGACCAGGGTTTCCTTATGGTCTTTCCATTGTTCCAGCGTTTTTCTGCATTCCTTTTCACTCGATCCCGGAAAACCGACAAAAGTAAACGGCTGGGTCTGCAATCCGGATGCCACCAGAGCGGTCAGCATTGCCGAAGGACCGTTAATGACTACAACGTTGAATCCGGCGTCTATGACCTGATTGACGAGCCACTGGCCGGGGTCGGAAATTAACGGATATCCCGCATCCGAAACCAACGCGACGTTATTACCGCCTTGCAGTAACTCTACAATACCGTCTGCCGACTGTTTCTCATTGTATAAATGATGGGCAATGCATTTCGTATGAATGTCAAAGTGTTTCAGAAG
>JABUSI010000334.1 GCA_021442745.1 Erysipelotrichaceae bacterium
GCGTTGCAGATGTTAACGTTCCCGCTATTGGCGATTACGTCCAAGACGATGATTTACGATGCCGCACCGGCAGAACTGAAGTCCAGCGGTATGCAGTTTGCGACTTCCGTTTATTCCACCGGTTCCGCATTGATTTCTCCGCTGTTATGCGGATATCTGCTGGATACGTTCGGTGCGAACGCCTCCTTGTTCGGATTTATGGCAGTCATTATCATTCCGTTGGTATTGTGCGTTACGTACATGAAAGCATATAAGAATTAGAAAAGAGGAAATTACATGTATTGTTGTCCGAAATGCAGGACGATATTGCAGAAAAAAGACCGCAGTTACGTATGTGAAAACGGTCATGTATACGATCTGGCAAAGGAAGGTTACGTGAATCTTCTGTTAGCGAATATGAAACGGTCAAAGGATCCGGGGGATCCGAAAGATTCCCTGCAGTCACGGAAAGCGTTTCTTTCCAAAGGGTATTACCAACCGCTGTCCGATCAGCTGAATGTGTGGATTGCAAAGAATCTTCCGAAGGGCGGAAGTTTTCTGGATGCCGGATGCGGTACGGGATATTATCTGCAGCGGGCGATGGAAACAAGGCCGGACGGGTGCTATGATGCGGTGGATATCGGAAAGGAAGCCGTACGGATCTGTGCGAAATTGAATCCGAACGCGAATTGTGCCGTTGCCAGTGTGTTTCATCTGCCGGTAGCCGATGGCGCATACGATATGGCAATGAGCGTATTCTGCCCGTACAGTAAGGAAGAGTTTGCGCGGATTATCAAACCGGGAGGAGTTTTGCTGGCGGTGATGCCGGGTAAGAAACATCTGTTTGAGTTAAAGGAAGTCGTTTACGACAATCCGTATGAAAACGAAGAAGCAGGATACAAACTGGATGACGAGTTCGTGCTGGAGGAATCCTGCAAGGTGACGGATTTCATTCATTTGTCAGGCAATGACGATATCCGGGCGTTATGGAATATGACACCGTATGTTCATAAGACAAGCCCGAAGGATACGGAAAAACTGTTTGCCAGGGAACAACTGGATACGACCATTGATTTTCTGGTGATGAAGTATCGGAGGAAAGGATGAGAGTATGAAGAAATTTCTTTTAATCGGTGCCGTGCTGTTACTGATTGCCGGATGTGTGGAAAAACCGCAGCCGGAACCTACGGATGCACAGAAGTTCAAGGAAGCGTACGAAGCGTTGAACGGACAGGAAAACAGCAGCGGACAGCCGCATAAAACACTGGAAATTGCCGAAGACAATCCGATGTATTATGCGACGCAGGAAGAAATAGAGAATATTCTGACATCGGATACCGGAATCATCTTTTTCGGTTTCCCGGAATGTCCCTGGTGCCGTAACACCTTACCGGTGTTTCTGGAAGCGTGCGAGCAGGAAATCGTAACCCGTGTATATTATTTCAATAATGTGGAAGAACGGAATACGATGGAATGGCAGGATGGCAAAGCGGTGGAAACGAAACAGGGAAGTGACGGGTATTACCGGTTGCTGGAACTGATGGGTGAGTGGACAAGTGTGTATGACGGGATGGAAGATGAATCCATCCGACGGATTTACTTCCCGACGTACGTGTTTGTGAAAGACGGAAAGATTGTTGACATTCAGGTCAGTTCGCTGGACTCCGTGGAAGATCCGCGGGCGGATTTGACAGAACAGCAGCATCAGGAACTGTTTGATTTGTTTGTGGAAAAAATCCGTTCTGCCAAAGCGTGTGACGATAAATGCTAAAGCTCTCGATATGAGGGCTTTTCTTGATTTTTGGGGTGTTTGGGATTATCATTCTTATTATGCCTGAGAGGGGGATTTGCATGATTAAACGGTTTGTGTCGTATTATAAACCACATCTGAAATTGTTTCTGTTTGATATGTTCTGTGCTCTGGTGGTGGCATTCTGCGACTTGTTTTATCCGATTATTGCGAAGAATATCATTAACGACTACGTACCGAACCAGAACATGCACCTGCTTCTGGTATGGGCTGCGGTGATGGCCGGTATTTATCTTCTGAAAGCGGCCATGAGCTTCATGGTACAGTACTGGGGACATATTGTCGGGGTACGGATTCAGGGGGATATGCGGAAAGAACTGTTTGAACATCTGCAGAAACTGCCGTTCCGGTTCTTTGACGAAACGAAGACCGGTACACTGATGTCCCGGATTGTCAATGACCTGATGGAAGTGTCCGAACTGGCTCACCACGGACCGGAGAACCTGTTGTTGTCCGGACTGATGATGATTCTGTGCGGTACGATGCTGATCAGGATCAATCTGCGTCTGACGCTGATTGTGTTTGCGGTTATTCCGTTTATCGTATTGTTTGCGACGCTGATTCGCGGACGGATGAACCGGGTATTTATGGAAAGCCGGATTAAGGTAGCGGAAATCAATGCGGATATCGAAACGAGCATTTCCGGAATCCGGGTATCCAAGTCCTATACGTCGGCTGAAAACGAAATCCGTAAGTTTGATCACGTGAACGAAGATTACAAGCAGGCAAGAAAGCGTTCCTACCGGGTGATGGCGGAATTCCACAGCGGTATGCAGATTTTAATGGATGCGTTGTATCTGACGGTATTGTTAGCCGGCGGCGTGTTCTTTTTCAAAGGAGAAATCAATGCCGGGGAATTTACTGCGTATCTTTTGTATATCAACAGTTTCTTAAATCCGATTCAGAAACTGGTTAATATCTTTGAACAGATTCAGGACGGCATGACCGGATTCAAACGGTTCTGTGAAATTATGGATGAACCGGAAGAACCGGAAGCGGCAGATGCCGTGGACTGCGGTTTGCTGAAAGGGGATATCGTGTTTGACGACGTATCCTTTACTTATAAGGATACGGACGAAGATAACATGGTGATCCATCATCTGTCACTGAATATCCCGAGCGGGAAGACGATAGCATTGGTCGGACCAAGCGGAGGCGGAAAGACGACCGTGTGTCATCTGATTCCGCGGTTCTATGAAGTCAATTCCGGAACGATTACGGTGGACGGTATGGACATTACGTCTTTAACGCGTCAGTCTTTGCGAAAGAATATCGGTATGGTTGCCCAGGATGTATTCCTGTTTAACGGTACCATCAGGGAAAATATTGCGCTTGGGAAACTGGATGCGACCGATGAAGAAATCATCGAAGCGGCAAAGAAAGCGAACATTCACGAATTTGTAATGTCTCTGGAACAGGGATACGATACCAACGTCGGAGAACGCGGCGTAAAATTATCGGGTGGGCAGAAACAACGGATTTCCATTGCCAGGGTATTTCTGAAAAATCCGCCGATTCTGATTCTCG
>JABUSI010000424.1 GCA_021442745.1 Erysipelotrichaceae bacterium
TGCAAGTGTTACAGTGTTACTGCTTACAGAGTGTACAAATTATCAGACAGAGTATCTGATAAGATAAAGACGTAAAAGAATGTGGAGGGAGAAGTATGATGGAATACAGTGTAAATTTTGACCGTAACGATGAAGAATATACTGCCCTTACACCGGGACAGTGCCTGGCAAGATTGTATGAATATACGGATGAAAACGGAATGCTGATGATCCGGGAAGCGGACCAAAACGAAGTACACCGGTATCGTTTGTGCTGGACACCGAGAGATTTCGTACAACTGGTGAATGACTATTACGAAACGGCGGAACAGCTGAAACAGATGGAGTTTGACGTTTCCGTGAGTTCCTTGCATGGCGATGAAGTGAATCATGCCTTGCGGGTACGGGAACTGGTAAAGACAAACGGTTCTAAACCGGAACAGACGGAAGAATGGAAACAACTGTTACTGGCAATGGTGATGGAACGGTACGGACAAACCGCAATGGAATGGTAATCCCTCTTTATGAGGGATTTTTCTTTTGGAAGGGAAACGATATAATAACGGTAGAAAAGAGGATTCTGATATGATCATCGGGCTGGCAGGTTACACCTTTCGTAACGGGGATATCAACTACAATATGATACAGATGGAACGGGCAATCAACGAATGTCACAGAGACGTGGATTTGCTGTGCTTCGGAGAGTCGTTCTTACAGGGATTTGATGCGTTGTCGTGGGAGTATGAGAAAGACAAAGACATTGCGATTTCCAGGGATTCGGACATCATGAACGAACTGAAGGAAATGAGCCGTATGTATCATAAGGATCTGGCGTTCGGGTATATCGAAAAAGACGATGATAAACTGTATTCTTCCTATGCCGTGATCGTGAACGGAGAACTGGTACGCAACTATCGGAGAGTGACCAAAAACTGGAAGGAATTTACGAAAACGGATGAGCATTATTGTGAAGGAACGGATACGTCTTCGTTTTTATACAAAGGCGTACCGGTTACGATTGCGTTGTGCGGGGATTTATGGATTTGTCCCGAGAAGTTTGTGACAGACGGTCTGCTTCTTTGGCCGGTGTATCTGGGATATACAAAGGAACAATGGAAAACGGAGAAGGAAGAATATGCGAAACAGGCATTTCAGGTTTCCCGTCATGCCTTACTGGTTAATTCCATTTCCAAAAAACCGAATAGTGTCGGCGGGGCGATGTATTTTTACGATGGCAGGGTGGCAGAGAACCTGCCGTTTGGGAAAGAAGGTATTCTGGAAACGGAAATCCGTCTTGAAAATGTGTTTGACCTGAACAAATTCCTGGATACGTATGACATCATGTGTAAGGAAGGCAAGAAGGAACAACTGGAAGGATACCTGATTGACGGGATGGAACAGGCGACAAAAAAGGGAAATCTTCCGGTAGTGTTTACCATTGCCAATGAACTGTTAGGATATTACCGGGTAAACGGCAGGATTACGGAGTGTCTGGATTGTATCGATACGGTATTGTTTCTGGCAAAACTGATGGGAATTGAGGGAAGTCATCAGTATGCGGTGACGATGATTAACGTGGCAACGGCATACCGGGTATGCAGGGACTATACGCAATCCTTAATCTGTTATCAGAGGGCAGCGGAACTGTTACAGGAACCGACGTATGAGCGGGCAGGTTTACTGAACAATATGAGTCTGTTGTATATAGACAGAAAAGAGTTTACAAAAGCAGAGGATTGCTTACTGGAAGCGTTTGATATCCTGTCCGCAACATCCCGGGTGGAAGAAATGGCAACCACAAAGGTAAACATCGGAAATCTGTGTTATTACCGGGGTAAGTTTTTCCGCGGATTACAGTATATGGAAGATGCGCTGCATCTGTATGAACAACCGGATGTCAGAAGCGTACACTATGCGAGTGCGTTGTCGGGAATGGCAGAAGGGTATTTTCATATCAAGGAGTACGGGACTTCTCTGAAATATTATGATAAATGTTTAGCGGAATTGGATCGGGTATACGGAAAGAATGCGGAATACGAAAAGGTATATAAAAACCGGAAACGGGTACAGCAGATGGCAGATATGCAGAACGAGCGGATGCCGATGGAGAAAATCCGGAAATTCGTGGAAGAGAACTTCTTACCGGTATTGAAAGAAAAATACGGGAATTATCCGGTTGCGGTCGGTCTGGTTGGAGAAGGCTCGCAGTGTTACGGGTATGATGACAAGTATTCCGTGGATCACGATTATGGTATGGGATTCTGTGTGTGGATGAGTGAAGAAACGTACCGGAAGGTGGGTACGCAACTGCAGAAGGAATATGAGAGAATTACGAAACCGTATAGTCGGATTACCACAGAAGAAGGTCAGGGTCGGGTCGGTGTGATGACGGTCGATTCCTTTATCCGGCGGATAGCGGGTGTGTATCCGGTGAGTGAAAAAGAATGGATGACGGTAAAGGAGGAACAACTGTCCGCTTTGACCAACGGGGAAATCTTTTATGATCCGTATGATGTGATTACCGGTAAGACAGATGCCATTCGCAGATATCCGGAGAATGTAAAGATGAAAAAACTGGCCGTTTCGTTGCATGAAATGGCACAGAGCGGACAATACAATTATCTGCGGTGTTATAAGAGAAAAGACAAAGGAGCAATGCTGCTTACGAAACAGGCATTTGTGGATGCGACGATACAGACGGCGTATTTGCTGAATGATATGTATAAGCCGTTTTATAAATGGACGTTCCGGAAGATGGAAGAGTTCACGGTATTGAAAGAAATACCGGACTTGTTAGTGAAACTGATGGAAACGGACGTGTGGGATCCGGAAGCGTTTGAGTTGATAGAAGAAGTCTGTGAATTTGTGGCGAAGGAAACGGAGAAGTCAGGAGTTACATTAAATCATTCGTTTTTAGACGGCTACAGCAGAAGGATTGCGGAGAAGTATCATGGATAAACAACAGGCAATGGATGTCGTAATCGGGCTGGAATGGGAAATGTTTCAGAAGGTGAACAACATCGGAGGAAGAGCGTCCTGTCAGGATGAGTATGACACCTTTGAGATTATGAGAAAGAGTCAGTTCCTGTCGTGGGATGATGAAACCGTGGAAAGTTATCTGCAGGATTTACAGGATGCACAGGCGGAAGGAAGAAATCTTGTGGCAGAAAAGTACCTGCGGATGATGAAAAGTACGGATCCGGTGAATTATACAAAGAGTGAACACTTGTTGCCGGTATTATCAGAGGAGCGAATACAGAAACAGGAAGAGGTGATTGCCCGGGAAATCCGATGGGCGGAAGAATATGTACAAAAGTATCCGTTAATCAGTCAGAC
>JABUSI010000002.1 GCA_021442745.1 Erysipelotrichaceae bacterium
TGACGGGTACCGCGGGAAAGGCAGATTCCGGTTGCTCCCTGCAGGGAAGCGTACAGCCAGCCGAGGCCTTTTCTGACAAACACGTGATTGCCGGCATAGTATACTTCTCCATATTTTTTCTTTTCTTTGAAGTCCGTATCCGCTTCCGTGTTGTTTCCTTTTTTGTAGGGAATCAGATCAATCATAAGGATTCCTTTCTATCTGCCGGCTTTGTTGGTGAAGTAATCGGCAATCAGGTTTTTGAACCAGTAATAGCTCTTTTTCGGGGTTCGCGGTAAATCCGGATTGTCGAAATCGATGCGTACCAGTCCGTAGCGTTTTTCATACCCGTTGACCCAGCTGTACAGATCCATCGGGCTCCAGGCATAATAGCCTCTGACGTTGCAGCCGGCTTCCATGGCTTTGTACATCTGGTCGATGTAGCTTTGCATCATATCGATACGCGGCTGGTCGTCCACGTAGCCGTTTTCGTCTGCCGTTTCGTATTGTCCGTGACCGTTTTCGGTAATGTATACCGGAATGTCGCCGTAGGTGTTTCTGATTTCCACTAATGTGTTGTACATGCATTGCGGATAGATTTCCCGTCCCCACAGATTCCGGTGGGTTGTCGGGTCATCGGTTGTCTCAAACCAGTCTTTGATCCGGATGCCTTCCTTCATTTTGGATCTGGCACCGAGATTGTTGTGGAAGACTTCGGTTTCTCCTTCGCTGTAATCGGTTAAGTAGAAGCGGTTGTAGACGTTTAATCCCAACCAGTCGACTTTTCCTTTGGCGAAGGCGATGGAATCTTCGAATTTCATATAAGACGTATCAAAGCCGTTTTCCTGCATCATCAGCAGCAAGGAAGCCGGAAGACAGCCTTTTAAGGCGGTATCTAATGTCATGGAATTATAAAACAGGTCGCCGCGCAGTTTGATGAGTTCTTTTTCTTTGGTCTGCGGTGCCAGTTCGACGTTGGAGTTGTCGTGAACCACACCGATGGTACCCGGCAGGTTCATTTCGTGATACGCGGCAACGGTCTTTGCGGTTGCCAGGGCTTCGTGATAGACAACTTTGAAAAACCGGTTGAAATCCTGTCTGTGGTTCGGCGGATAGTTGCCTACCATGTTGGTACAGTAGGCATAATATTTCGGCTCGTTGATGGTGCACCATAATCGGACGCGATCACCGAACGCTGTAAAACAGATTTTCGCATATTCCACAAACGCATCGACGGTATCGCGGTTCGCAAAACCGCCTTGCAAGGCGATGGTATTCGGTAAATCGTAGTGAAATAAAGTTACATTGGGAACGACACCTTTTTCCAGACAATAATCGATGACACGGTTGTAGAAATCAATGCCTTCCGGATTGACTTCTCCTCTTCCTTCGGGCAGGATTCTTGCCCAGGAAATGGAGAACCGGTAGGTGTTCTGGTTTCCGGCAACCATCATGTCGATGTCTTCTTTGTAGCGGTGGTAGAAATCGGAACTGATATCTCCGGTTGCTCCGTTCAGGTTTAACGGGGATTTGTGGGAGAATTCGTCCCATTCGCCCAAACCTTTGCCGTCTTCGTTCCAGGCTCCTTCGCATTGGTAGGCAGCGGTAGCACCGCCCCACAGAAAATCTTTCGGATAACTCATAGTCTTTTCCTCCTAAATGTTGTCAATCGGATACATCGGACGCAGAATGCGTTTGAACGGTAACCGGGAAGTATCCTGTAAGGTTGCTCCCTCGGTCAAGGACATCACCGCAACGTTTCCGTCTTTTACTAATTCCGGGAACGCATAGCCGCATTTGACAACGGTAATATCGTAGTCAAACCAGTCGATGCCGAATTGTCTGACCTGTTGTCGTTCGACAAACGGATGATTGCTGCTGGCAACGATGATGTCGATGTTGGTGCTGATGACGTGAACCAGGATACCTTCGCCATATCCCTGTGTGCCGTATTCACCGAACATACTTGTACCGAGTTGCGGTGCTTTTTTTATTACTTCAACGGTCAGCGGTACGGGTGCACTTAATTCGTTGTAATCGGCACCTAACTGAATATCTGTCTGTTGTCCGGTCTTTGTGTCTGCCAGTCTTGTGAAGGTGTTGTCATCGTGTATGGACGCAAACAGGATTTTCTTTTGCGTATTCTGTGCCAGTACCTGACGTAGTATAGTCGTATTGGCACCGGTGGCACCGGAAGTCACATTGTCACCGGAATCGGTGATGAAATTCGGTTTCTCTTCCGATTGCAGAACCATTTGTAATGCCTTGTCGGGATCTGCCGTTAAGCCGGTGTAATGGAACTCGTGACGCTTGTCGAATACGTATTGTGCCAGTTGGTCGGCAACCGTTTCGCAATATTCCGTATCCTGTTGGGTTTGCGGTACGACGACAATGCCGCAGCCCGCTTCGTCACAATCGTGGCGGATATAACCGACATGCCACGAACAACTGCGGATTTTCGGATCTTTCTGTAATTCGTCCAGATGCCGGTTGATGGTTTTTACCGGTTCGTCGGAAGAAACGGATTGTTCACCGCCTAAAATCATCGGTAATTTCCGGTAGATGGCATGAATATTCTGACGATGACGAATGATGTCTTTCAACTCGTTGAGTACGAATTCGTTGGTTTGTTCGATGTCGGTATGCGGACTTTCCCGATAGCTGCGGATGAGCGTGCACTGCTCCACATACTCTTTGCACAGATTGCCGTGAGGGTCGCAGGCTACCGCAACCGGTACGTACGGACCGACAAGGTTTCGTATTTCCTTGAGAATATGAAAATCACCGCTGCCGATGGTTTCCACATACGATGCCCCGTGTAAATGAAGATAAATTCCGTCTAAGTCGGAAAGATGACTACGGATGCCGTCCAGAATACGGGTTTCGATGTACCGGAAACAGTTGTATGTCATCACACCGCTGCTTCCTGCATTGGCAGAAAGAAGAGGAATCAATTGAAGATCGGAATCGTGGGTGGCATTTCCTAACTGCATGGCAGCAATACACTTGTCGCCGAAATCGAAGGCGACGTTTTCGATATCACATCGCATCGGGACGTTTTCGTTGGCTTCCAGCACAAATTTGGCAGCGATGATTTTCATGATTGTTCTCCTTAAATATTATCTAACGGATAAATCGGACGCATAACCTGCTTGTAGTTTAACAGTTCGGTTCTTTGTAAGGTTACGCCAAGGGTTAATGACATGACGAAATGTTTTGCGCGCGCTTTCAGTTCCGGATACAGATAGCCTTGTTTCACCACAATGAAGTTGTAGGCATCCATATCGA
>JABUSI010000284.1 GCA_021442745.1 Erysipelotrichaceae bacterium
AGTTCCGAATACAACTGCCCCGCCAGGGTCTTGTTGTGGACAAAGACCAGTGTCGGACGATTCACCTGCGTAATCACGTTCGCAAAGGTAAACGTCTTCCCCGTTCCGGTAGCCCCCAGCAGTACCTGATGTTTCTTTCCGCTGTTTACCCCTTCCACCAGCTTCGCAATCGCTTCCGGCTGATCGCCCTTCGGCGAATACGGAGAAACCAGTTCAAACAGGTTATTCATGAATGATCTCCATCGCTTTGACAAACTGCGTATCATGCACATCCCGGTTAACGGACCACTCACGGACAACCGCCGCATTCAACGCACTCGCCGTTGTGTGATCCAATATACCCGTAGCTTCCAGCTGCTGATCCTTCTGGAATTTACGGATTGCACTCTGCGTTTTCGCACTGAAATAGCCGTCTTTTCGATCTACACTATAACCCAGAAAATCCAGTAAAATCTGCGATGTTTTCACTTTATCGGAAACCGTATCCGGCGCATACGATTCGTTTTCTTCAAGAATCACATACGATTCGTACATTGCATCCGGCAGCCGTACTTCCTCATCCGGTACAACACCGATACCGTCAATTGACTTGTCATCGGAAGTCAGCCAGCGCGCCGTCGTATATTTCAGCGCACTGCCGTCAGAGAACGCCCGGGTAACCTGTACCGTTCCTTTTCCATACGTTGTCACACCGACAATGGAAACACCTGCATCCCGTAACGCGGACGCAAACACTTCGGAACACGATGCCGAATTCTCATTCACCAATAGCACAATCTTATCAAAACTGATCGGCAACGTCGATGTCGTATGCGTTGTCACCGAACCGTCACGCATTTCTTCCTTTAATACCACCGAACCCTTCGGTAAGAAGAAAGAACTCATCTTCATCAGCGTATTCAGATATCCCCCGCCGTTATCACGTACATCCAGGATTAACCGCGTAACACCCTTATTCTGCAAAGCCACCAGGTGATTGTATAATTCCTCCGCCGTCTGGGAACCAAACGAACTGATCTGTACATAACCGATACCCTCTTTGATTTCACTGGTAACCGACGTAAATACCTGCGCTCTGGTAATCGTAATGTCATAGACATCGGATTCGCGCTTGACGGTCACGGTTACGTCCGTACCTTCCTCACCCTTGATCGCATCCGCAATGTGTTCGTCTCCGATTTCCGCCGTAGATACACCTTCCACCGCTATAATCATATCCCCCGGTTGTAAACCGACCGTCAAAGCCGGCGAATCCGCAAGGACTTCCTTGATCAGCACACAGCCGTCCACGTACTGATACCGTACGCCGATTCCGACGATACTGTTTTCCAGGGAACCGGAGAACTCTTTCATTTCCTCCGCCGTCATATAATACGTATGCGGATCCCCCTGGGCATCCACCATACCGTTAATCGCATCCATTGTCAGTTTGGACCCGAAATCTTCAATGTCCCGGCCATAGAACCAGTTGTCTTTCATCGTCGTGTAAACCGAATCAAACAACGTCACGGTATTCGTACCGGAACTTCCGCTTGGGATATGGTCTACGGCATACGTAACCACACTTCCCAGCAAAAACATCACAATCATCAGACAGATGGTCAGACGCTTTTTCTTCGCCTGCCGTTTCTCTTCCTCGATTTCATCTTCCCATTTATGTTTTACCATACGCAATTGTATTGTCTTCTTCTCTTCACTCATAAATTCACCACCCGATTATGACACCTATTTTACCACAAATCTCCTCAACAGGCATAAAGAGAAAACCGCAATCATCAAACAGGATTTTATACGTTTTCGACATACAGGTAATTTGAAAAAGTATCTCTGACGCTTATCCGTCGGTCATACTTTCATCTTTCTGATTATGCAAAAAAAGGAGGAACCATACCATGTCAGATGATAACCTGTTCAATATCACAAAGTTTGATGCCTATCGTGAAGACAATCGCAGAGAGATAAAAAGAGCTGCACAAAGTCTTCCTTCTTCTCTTTGGGATACCTATTCTTCTTTTGCCAACTGCTACGGAGGAGTCATTATTCTCGGGGCAGAAGAGCAACCGGATGGAACCTGGCGCGCTACCGGTATCACAAATCCGGAGAAGTTAATAAAAGAACTCTGGGACACCGTTCATAATACACAAAAGGTCAGCATCAATGTACTTACGGAAAACAGTATTGAAAAATATACAGATTCCGATACCGGAAACACCATCATTGTAATCCATGTTTTGCCGGCTAAACGGGAACAAAAACCTGTTTATATCAATGACGACCTGTTTGGCGGTACCTTTCGAAGAGATTATGAAGGTGACTACCATTGTACGGCAAGCGAAGTAAAGGCCATGCTCAGAGACCAGGCAGACGACACTTCCGATATGAAAGTACTGAGTAATGTTCCTCTGAGTGCCATTCTCGTTGAAAGTGTAGAAGGTTACCGGAACAGACAATCCGCATACAAACCGTGGCATCCCTGGGTTAAACTTCCATACGAAGAATATCTGCGCCAGCTGGGTGCAGCTGCAATATCTCCCGAAGACGGAAAACTTCATCCTACGGCAGCCGGCCTTTTGATGTTTGGAGAAGAATGCAGTATAACCAGGGAGTTCCCCGAATATTTCCTTGATTACAGAGAAATGCTCGATCCTGTCTTGCGATGGACTGACCGCCTTCAATCCAGTTCGGGAGAATGGACCGGAAATGTGTTTGATTTCTATTTCAGGGTATACAACAAGTTGATTCAAGTTCTTAAAGTTCCTTTCCGAATGGAAAAAGGAAACCGGATTGATGATACACCCATGCATAAAGCTCTGAGAGAAGCACTTGCAAACTGCCTTGTAAACACGGATTATTTCCTGCCTCAAGCCGTCGTGATTAAACTGTATCCTAACCGTATTGTGATGGAGAATCCCGGAAGCATCCGAACAGGAAAACAACAAATGCTTCTCGGAGGGATCTCTGACCCAAGAAACAAAGTACTGATGAAGATGTTTAATCTTATCAACATAGGAGAAAGAGCCGGAAGCGGCGTTCCTGATATCGTCTCGGTTTGGATTAGCGAATCACTTCCTGCACCCGAAATCAAAGAAAAGTACCGGCCGGACCGAACAATACTTACATTATTTCTTGAGAATTCAATTCCTGCTAACCATAGGGTGACTGATAAGGTGACTGATAAAGTGACTGATAGGGTGACTGATAGGGTGATTGATAAAGTGACTGATAAGGTGACTGATAAAGTGACTGATAAGGTGACTGATA
>JABUSI010000315.1 GCA_021442745.1 Erysipelotrichaceae bacterium
TGTTTACGCTGTGTTCTTCGCAGAGCAATTTCTTGCGTTTTTGCTTGCCGTTATCATCATACTACAGAACGTGTGAGTTTTTCAAAAAAACGGATAGGTAATGGTTTTGTCAGCGGTTTGTGTTTTTGGGAAAACTGGATAAATACCTGTAAAAGTGATATGGTAGGTTAAGGAATTACAGACAAGTATCATATTCATATAACGGAAGGGGTGAAACGATGGCATACAGTGAGCTGGTGAAAAACTTCAGTCGTATACGGGAGTATATGCGGGAGTTTTATGTATATGGTTTTAAGAGCCGGGAAGAATATACCAACAAGAGTGCCCGGTCCTATGATGATGAGCGCAGACGGCTGGAGAGCTGGCTGAAAGACTATATGGGATTTCGTCAGACACCGGAGGGGAAGAATGTATTTCTGTCTGTTGACAGCCGGAGTTCGGCTCATAATCCGTTGTATAAGGCATGGAAGACCAAGAGCTTTACCGATGGTGACATTACGCTTCATTTCCTGCTGTTTGATATTTTGTATGATACAACGGTTTCTTTTACCATCGGGCAGATTATGGAGAAACTGGATGACTGTCTTTTACAGTTTGAAAACCCGAGAGTGTTTGATGAATCGACGGTTCGTAAGAAACTGAAGGAATATGCATCACAGGGTTTGATTGTGATGGAAAAGAAAGGGAAGGCAATGTATTACCGGCGGGCGGAAGACGGTATTCTTCCGGATGAGGATATCCTGCACTTTTTCTCGGAAGTTCTGCCTTGCGGGGTAATCGGGTCGTTTTTGCTGGATAAAACGGAGAATCAGCCGGGTTATTTTATGTTCAAACACCATTACATTACCCAGACGATGGACAGTGAGATTCTGTATGCGTTGTTTACGGCTATCCGTCAGAAAAGGTCCGTTACCATGGAAACCATGAACCGCTATAAGGATAAGATAACGGAACATCACGTGGTTCCGTTGAAAATCATGATCAGTACGCAAAGCGGAAGACAGTATGTGATGGCATACAATCCGCAATACGGTCGTATTTCTTCGTTCCGGATTGACAATATTGCTTCCGTAAAGACGGAGGAAATCAGTGACCGGTATGAGGAATTGCAAAAGACGCTGGAAGGTATGCTGCCGCATATCTGGGGTGTCAGTACGCAGGGATGGAGTAAAAGCCGGATGGAACATGTGGAATTCACCGTCCGGTATTCCGATGAGGAACAATACATCAAAGGCCGTCTGGAACGGGAAAAACGGTGTGGTATTGTAGAACATCTTGACAATAACACAAGCCGTTTTTCGGCGGATGTTTACGATGCAAGTGAAATGATACCCTGGATCCGGACGTTTATCTGCCGGATTACGGATATTCATTTTTCGGACAGTGAAATGGAAGAACGGTTTCGGAACGATATCCGTCAGATGTATGAACTGTATGGTTTAGGGGGTGACAGGTAATGCTGTTCAGTGAATTGTATGGTGCCTACTACAATACGGTTGCAGCGATACTGAAAGAAGCTGTGAAGAGGCCGGTAAGTGAGAGAAAAATCCGCGAAATTGTACAGCGTCATGCGTTTGACGAAAGCATCGTAACGATACCGGATGCGTTAAAGGAACAACGGTGGCAATTATTGAAAGCGGATGGAACGACACCGATTCAACACACACCGGGCATGCCGTTAACGACGTTACAGAAACAATGGCTGAAGGCGGTATCGTGCGATCCGCGGATCCGGTTATTCGGGGATGTGGATTTCGGATTAGAGAATATCGAACCATTGTTTCTTCCGTCGGATGTCATTGTGTTTGATAAGTATACGGATGGCGATGATTTTACGGATGAAACGTATATCCGGAATTTCCGGATGATTGGTAAAGCGATCAAAGAGAAAACCCCGCTTCGGATTGAAACGAAAAACCGTAAGGGAGAAACGGTTTCCGCAAACATTCTTCCGCAGTTTCTGGAGTATTCCGAGAAAGACGACAAATTCCGTCTGATCGGTGCTACAGACGTAATCGGCAATACCATCAATCTGGGGAGAATCCTCCGTTTGGAACCATGTGAGATATCTATGGAAATGCGACGTATCAAACGGAATGCGCCAAGACCCCGGAAAGTCATTTTTGAGCTGACGAATGAAAGAAAAGCGTTGGAACGGGTTCTTCTGCATTTTACGCATTTTGAAAAGACGGCAGAGCGCATGGACAACAACAAATACCGGATTACGGTTCATTACGAGAAAGAAGACGAAACCGAAGTCGTAATCCGGATGTTATCGTTCGGACCTATGGTAAGAGTCGTTGCGCCGCAGCATTTTATCGATTTGATTGTGAAACGACTGAAAGAACAGCAAAGTTGCGAAATATAGCGTTCGCAACTTTTTTTCCGTGAACAAGGAAAACCAAAAAACATAAAATGGCAGTGTCGGAAAGGAGATATTCTCCTGACGACTCCTGAAAAAGCACATACAGCAATACCGGAGGAAGGTCTGATAAACCGATTTGAAATTGTGCTTTGTGGGAAGAAAGGCACGTACAGCAGCAAATTAACTATGGAGGATGGTAAAGAGAACGGTACATACTGTTTTCTTCGGGTTCGAATCCCGAAATAAGTATTTATTTGAGGTGCCTTGTGAATTCTGGAAAGAGGAGGGGAATGATATGCCGGAACAGTTGAAACAGAACGCGAATATGACGTTAACGGAGAATGGTGCCGTTACGTATGCGTCAACAGGTTCGGATTGCCTGGACTTGTTTGCGACAATCGGTGCATTGCGTCATGCAAGTGACAGAGAAATTCTGGATCGTTTTATCCGGGCATATACGGAAGATTCCGATCTGGCTATGAAAACTCTCTTCTTTGCCAGGGATGTCAGAGGCGGTCTGGGAGAACGTCGTGTGTTTAAGACGATTCTGCGATGGCTTGCGAACAACAAACCGGACAGTGTACGAAAGAATGTGCAGTATGTTGCCGGATTCGGGCGGTATGATGATTTGCTGGTATTGATGGGGACACGCTGCGAGAAGGATGCGATGGATGTCATTAAGAAACAACTGGATGAGGATCTGGCTTGTCTGGATGCGAAGAAGCCGGTATCCCTTCTGGGAAAATGGCTGCCATCCGTGAATGCATCCGATGAAAATACGGTAAAGTGTGCAAAACGTATCGCAGGATTTCTGGGTATGTCGGATGCACAGTATCGGAAAACACTGACAACATTGCGGGCGGAACTCCGGATTATTGAAAACAATCTGCGC
>JABUSI010000097.1 GCA_021442745.1 Erysipelotrichaceae bacterium
ATATTTCGGTACCTGGTAGGCGGATTTTTTGACGAGATCTTCGGCGGCATGAATGGCCAGACAGGCGGATTTGGATTTCGGTGACAATGCCAGTTCAATCACCGTATTGGATAAAATAATGGAAGCTTCCGGGAATCCGACACGTTTGGCAGCATCGATGGCGGCTTCACAACGGGCACAGGCAGCAGGATTTGCCAGGCCGATGTCTTCGTAAGCGGTAACCAGTAAACGGCGTTCAATGGAATCCATATCATTGGCGGCAATCAGACGTGCCAGATAATATAAGGCACCGTTGACGTCGCTGCCGCGGATGGATTTCTGGAAAGCACTGACGGCATCATAATGACCGTCACCGTCCTGGGACATCGAAGAATTCGGTACTTTGGCATATTGGGAAACGAGTTCTCTGGTAATGTGATTTTCCTTGCATACCAGAGAAACCAGTTCGAGTAAACTTAACGCATAACGGATGTCACCGTTGCTGTATCGGGTAATCAGGGAAACGGCATCGTCATCAATGGTATATTTTCCCTGTAAGCCGTCCGGATGAATCATAGCCCGTTGAATGGCCAGGTTCATGTCTTCATCGGTATGGGCTTTGACTTCAAACAGGTGACAACGCGAACGGATGGCCGGATTGATGCTGAAATACGGGTTGGACGTGGTGGCACCGATTAAGGTAATCATGCCGTTTTCCACGTGCGGTAACAGTAAATCCTGTTTATCTTTATTCAACCGGTGTACTTCATCGACAATCATAATCAGACCGGGCGTGAACCGGGCTTCTTCAAAGATTGCCTCCATATCCTTTTTATTGGAGGTTACCGCATTGAACATTCGGCACGGAACTCCCAGTTCGTTGGCAAGAACGGTTGCCAGAGTTGTTTTACCGGTACCCGGAGGGCCGAACAGAATCATCGAAAACAAGGTTTTGTTGTCAACACACTGACGGAAAATACCTTCTGTCAGATGTTTCTGACCGATGACGTCATTCAGTGTTTTCGGACGTAACCGGAACGCTAACGGTTGTTTCATGAAGGCACCCCCTGTCTTTCCTATTTTAACATGAATGGAATTATTGTAGAATAGTAAGGAGGTGGGAAAGATGAGAGTATTGATTCAGCGGGTTGCGCATGCTTCCGTCACCATTGAAGGTCAGTTACACGGGTCGTGTGGTAACGGGTATCTGCTGTTAGTCGGTGTGACACATGACGATACGGAAGAGATTGTGGAGAAAATGGCGAAGAAGGTACAGGAACTTCGGATTTTTGAAGATGAGAATCAGAAAATGAACCGGAGTATTCATGATGTGAACGGCAGTATTCTTTCCATTTCCCAGTTTACGTTGTATGCGGATACCAAAAAAGGACGCCGGCCGAGTTTTACCAATGCCGCAAAACCGGATCTGGCAAGTCCGTTGTATGATTACTTTAACGAATGTTTACGCTCGTATGATTTGCGTGTGGAAACGGGAATCTTTGGGGCGGATATGAAAGTGGAATTGCTGAACGATGGTCCGGTGACCATCCTGTTAGATAGTAAAGAGTGGTAAATGATATGGGTGAAATTTTATACGGAAATGTATTTGCGAATGAAATCAAGCAGCACATTCATGATTGCTTGCAGGAAGAATATGATAAGGGAAACCGTCGGGCGAAGCTGGCGGTATTGGTAGCGAATAATGACCCGGGAAGTGCTTCGTATATCCGGGGAATTGTGAAGCAGTCGGAAAAATCCAACATCGATTGTATGGTGGAAAATGCCGAAGAAGGATGTACACAGGAAGATCTGATCCGGATCATTCATAAGTGGAACGCGGATGATACGATTGACGGTATTATGGTGCAGATGCCATTGCCGAAAGGCATGGACAGCCAGATGATTCTGGATGAAATCGATCCGAATAAAGATATGGATGGTTTACAAAGAGAAAACGTAACGAATCTGTATTTCCAGAAACCGGGATATCTGCCGTGTACACCGGAAGGTGTTATGCGCTTGTTGAGTTTATCCGGTATCGAACTTAAGGGAAAAGAAGCGGTGGTTATCGGGCGGAGCAGTTCGGTGGGAAGACCGCTGGCACAGCTGATGATTAATGCGCACGCTACGGTTACGGTATGTCACAGCCGGACGGTAAACATTCAGGAAGTGACAAAACGGGCGGAAATTCTTGTCTGTGCATTGGGAAAAGCACGGTTCGTGAAAGAAGATATGGTAAAAGAAGATGCCATTGTCATTGATATCGGAGTCAATATGGATGAAGAAGGCGTTATGTGCGGGGATACGGATTTTGATAACGTATTGAAGAAAGCGAAATGCGTTACGCCGGTTGTCAAAGGTGTCGGTTCGATGACGACGGCCATCCTTCTGGAACACGTCATGCGTTCCTACATGAGGAGGTTTCATGGAGTATAAACTGAATGATATTGTGGAATTAAAGAAGGAACATCCGTGTCATAAGTCGAAACAATGGGTAATCATTCGTATGGGTGCGGATATCCGTGTAAAATGTCTGGGGTGCGGTACCAGTGTATTATTGCCGCGAAGCGTATTTGATAAGAAGTTGAAGAAGGTTATTCCTTCAGAAGAACAGGAGTAGTATATGCCATTAACAACGGGAATTGTCGGATTACCGAACGTCGGAAAATCCACATTATTTAACGCCATCACAAAATCTCAGGTGGAAGCCGCAAACTATCCGTTTGCGACAATCAGTCCGAATGTCGGAACGGTAGAAGTACCGGATGAACGGATGGATCGTCTGGTTGAAATGTTTAATCCGAGAAAGACGATTTATACGACGTTTGAGTTTACGGATATTGCAGGGCTGGTAAAAGGTGCCTCCAAGGGCGAAGGATTGGGAAACCAGTTCTTATCGAATATCCGGGAATGCGATGCCATCTGCCATGTTGTACGGTGTTTTGAAAATGCCGATATTACACATGTGGAAGGGGATGTGGATCCGATCCGTGACATTGAAATCATCAATCTGGAACTGATCTTTGCGGATCTGGCAACGGTGGAAAACCGGATTACAAAAGTGGAACGGAAAGCACAGGTAAAAGATAAGGATGCGGTGTTTGAGTTTGCGTTACTGAAGAAGATTCAGGAAACGCTGATGGCGGAAAAACCGGTCCGTAGTATGGATCTGGAAAAAGAAGAATGGGATCATCTGAAGAGTTTCAATTTGCTGACGTCCAAACCGGTCATTTATATTGCGAATATGAGTGAAGATGAAGTGGCTGAGCCGGACT
>JABUSI010000228.1 GCA_021442745.1 Erysipelotrichaceae bacterium
TGAAACTGGGGGAAACGGATGCACCGGAGTATCTGAAGAAGGCATTGCATGATGTCAACGAATTCCAGGATATCTGTATTTCCAAGTGGAGAGAAGGCGTAACGGGTAATGAAATCCTGAAGGAAGCGTTGGAAGAAGGCTTCGGCAAGGGATTGCGTCCGTGTTTATATACCCATCCGATCGGAAACCACGGTCATGCCGCAGGTCCTACGGTCGGTCTGTATGACATGCAGGGCGGTGTACCGGTAAAGGGGGACTATCAGGTTCACAACAATACCGCGTACTCCCTGGAACTGAATTGTACGGTTACCATTGAAGAGTGGAACAATACTACCTTTACTTTAGGTCTGGAAACCGATATCCTGTTCAAGGACGGTGTGGTCTATTATTTAGGCGGAAGACAGACGGATTACCATTTAATCAAATAAGAAGAAACTGCCGGATGCGGCAGTTTTTTTTGGTAAACAACAAACGGGCAAAGGCGTTGACATCCCTGACAAACCATAGTATTATAGACAAGCCTATAAAGAGAAGGAGAGAGACAAGCTCGATGACCCTTCAGCAACCTGCCTGTAAAAACAGAGGGCAAGGTGCTAAGACTTGAATGATGGGAACCATATAGTACGTGTAAAGTCTCATCTTTTTGATGGGACTTTTTTTGGGAAGGAGTGAATTGTATGAAGTACCTTTTTACCTCAGAATCCGTTACCAAGGGACATCCGGATAAGGTGTGTGATCAGATTTCGGATGCCATTCTGGACGCGTGTATTGCGAAAGACCCGTTTAGCCGGGTGGCAGTGGAAACGACGGTTCGGACCGATCATGTCAGCGTGATGGGGGAACTGACGACAAATGCGAAAGTGAATTATGAAAAGATTATCCGGGATACGATCCGTGCAATCGGTTATACACAGTCAGATATCGGTTTTGACGCGGATAGTGTACAGATTGAATGCCATTTACACCGGCAGTCGGAAGACATCGCTATGGGCGTGGATAACGCGTATGACAACGAAAATACCTTAGGTGCGGGCGACCAGGGGATGATGTTCGGGTATGCGACGGAGGAAACGGAAAGTTATCTTCCGCTGACGCTGGATCTTGCGAACAAGTTAGCGTTACGGTTAACGGAGGTTCGTGAGCAGAATGTGCTGGATTATCTGCGGCCGGACGGGAAAACGCAGGTTACCGTGGAATACGAAGACGGTGTGGCAAAACGGATTGATACGGTTGTGGTCAGTACGCAGCATAAGGATACGGTGAATCTGCAGCAGTTGCGGGCGGATATTCTGTATACGGTGATTATGCCGGTATTACCGAAGGATATGGTGGATGATAAGACGCGTTTTCTGATCAATCCGACGGGACGGTTTGTGGTCGGCGGGCCGGCTGCGGATACGGGACTGACCGGACGGAAGATCATTGCCGATACGTATGGTGGAGCGGCACCGCATGGCGGAGGAGCCTTTTCCGGCAAAGACGGTACCAAGGTGGACCGCAGCGGGGCATATATGGCAAGATACATTGCCAAGAATATCGTTGCCAACAAGCTGGCAAAACAGTGTACGGTACAGTTATCGTATGCGATCGGGGTGGCACAGCCGGTATCCGTATTTGTGGATACGAAAGGTACCGGTGTAACCGGAGATGAACTACTCTGTAACTGGGTGAAAGAAACCTTTGACTGTACACCGCAGGCGATGATCCGGTTGTGCGGTTTACGGCAGCCGATTTTCCATAAGACAAGTGCCTACGGGCATTACGGCAAGGAAGAGTTACCGTGGGAACGGGTGGATGCTTCGTTGCGGAAACGGTTTGCGGAGTATTGTAAAAAACATAATTTCTGATTCACAGACAAACAACCGCAGTTTCTTCAGTATTTCTTAAGAGACTGTGGTTTTGTGTATGGTACAATGTTACCGGGTGATAGAGATGAACACGGCTGGAAGATTATTGATTGTAGACGATGATCCGGATATCCGGGAAGTCATGCGTCTGATTCTTACAAAAAAAGGGTATGAAATTACCGAAGCGATTGACGGTGTGGATGCGCTGAATAAAATCGACCATTCCTTTGACTTGTGCGTACTGGATGTGATGATGCCGAGAATGGACGGGTATACGTTGTGCAACAAACTGCGGGAAAAATATATGATGCCGGTATTGTTTCTGACGGCAAAATCGCAGACCAACGATATGCGGGACGGGTATCAGAGCGGTGCGGATGATTATCTGCCGAAGCCGTTTAAGCCGGAAGAACTGGTGATGCGGATTGAAGCGCTGATCCGCCGGTATCGGATGTACGGAACCAAAGACGTACAACGGGATCTGGATAAAATCGAATTGGAAGACAGCGTACTGGACCGTAACAATATGACCATTACCCGGAACGGTACGGAAATCAAATTAACCGAACTGGAACTGGAAATCCTGTGGTTGCTGGCAAGCAATCCGGAAGCAGTGTATTCCGCAAGGGAACTGTATGAAAAAGTATGGAAGATGGAATATTTCTATACGTCCAACAATACGGTTATGGTTCATATCCGGAATTTACGGAAGAAAATCAACATTGACGGTTGTAAGGAACTGATCCAGACCGTCTGGGGAAAGGGGTACAGTCTGAAATGAGAAAACTGACCGTACGCCTGTTACTGGCTTGTTTATCGTGTGCCGTACTGGGATTATGCGTATACCGGCTGACGTATGTTGTCGGGATGACCGTGGTCAACCGGATGCTGAATGACGAAAGCTATACCGATCAGCTGTTGCAGAATGAAGTGGAACGGATTCAGGAACTGGTCGATCAGAACCGGATGACGGAAGAGGAAATTCCGGTTCTGCAGCAGGATCTGCCGTATACCGTAGCGGTTGTCGGATCCAAAAACCAGTCAGCAGAGTCATCTTCGGATTCCACTGCCGTGACATCGGTACCGCCGACGGAACAGGCGGCAGAGCCAACGCTGAAGAATTCGTTTCTGGTGGAAACGGCAGGCGGATTTGTGGAAATGGTGATTTTCCCGAACTTTGCGTCCGGATATGAAAATCTGGTGAACGTAACGGGTATGTTTGCGGGATTTTTGGTATTCGGGATGTCGTTTATTCTGATTATCCGCAAACGGGTCGTATATATCCAGCAATTGATTTCGGAAGTGAATCTTCTGGAATCCGGAAATCTGGAAATACCGGTTACGGTAAAAGGAGAAGACGAATTAGCCGATCTGGCACAGAGTATGGAAGATATGCGCAAAGCGAC